>CAYYRM010000023.1:0-19266 GCA_964474005.1 uncultured Eubacteriales bacterium | reverse complement strand
TAATCTATACCCATAAGACCACAGGATGGACCTATCAAGCAAAGGTTAGATTATCCCAAAAGGTTTTAAAAAACCTAGAGGAGTTTACAAAAGACTATTTTAGAAAGGAAACAAAAAATGAATACTAATAATTGGATAGATGGCTTAGGGTTAAAGGACTTTATACAAAAGGCGTGGATAAATTCGGGATTTCCTGAACCAGTACCAGTACAAAAGGAAGCAGTTCCTTTGGTGCTAGGGGGAAAGGATGCCGTGGTGCAATCACCCACAGGATCAGGGAAAACATTGGCTTATGTGATACCGATTTTGGAAAAAATAGACACCAGCAACAAAAACATACAAGCTATGATCATAACACCATCCCACGAGCTGGCCATGCAAATTTTTAACGTAATTCAACAGTGGTCAACTGACAGTGGGGTACAAGTAATATCTTTAATTGGTGGGGCCAATGTTAAAAAGCAGCAAGAGGCACTAAAAAAACATCCTCAAGTGGCTGTTGGAACCACGGGGAGGATTCTAGAGCTAATTAAGGCCAAAAAATTAAAGATGCATGAAGTTAAAACCATTGTCGTTGATGAGGTGGATGTTTTACTGGCCAAGGAGCATGAGGGGAATCTAAAGGCAATAATTAAAACTACATTAAGGGATAGGCAAATTCTATTTTTTTCTGCAACCATCTCAGATAATACAAAACAAGTGGCAAAAGAAATACTAAAGGAACCTATCTTTGTAGAAATAACTCAGCAACAAGTGGGCAAACCAAATACAGAACATATATACTTACTATGTGAAGAAAGGGAAAAAATAGATATTTTACAAAAGATTATACGAAGTGAATCCATGAAAACCTTGGTTTTCACCAACGACCTTAATAAAATAGATGAAATAGAAGCAAAGCTATTATTTAAAGGGTTTTCTCTAGGGGTATTATCCAGTAACACAGACAAAAACCAGCGCAAAAAGGCATTGACTGATTTAAGGGCAGGTAAAATCTCAACTTTAGTGGCTACTGATGTGGCAGCCAGGGGTCTAGATATTGAAGGGTTAACCCATGTAATAAATTTAGACCTTCCCTACGATGCAAAACAATATACCCATCGGGCAGGAAGAACAGGCCGTATGGGTTCACAGGGAACAGTAATATCAATTGTAAACAACAAGGAAGAAAATATATTAAAAAGAATACTTAAAAGTTTAAATTTAGACCTAGGTAAGAAAAGGCTTTACATGGGCAAGATAACAGATTAAAAAGTCCACTATGAAAGAATTTTATTTATGGACTAAAATAGAAATCCCATCACATAGAGCTTGTAATAAGCCCTAGGTGATGGGATTTTTCAAGTGAAACTACTTTTCTTACGTGACTTTTTTTTGGATTTTAATTTGCGTAATTAAAAGGCCGCCAAGTAGGGCTAAAGCAGAAGCCATAATAAAAGTAATTTTTAAGTCCCCTATATTAGCTGCTAAAATAGGGCCTACCAGTGCTGCAATACCATAGGCTTGAAACATAATACCATAGTTTGCACCTAAATTTTTCATACCATAAAGTTCCCCAGTGATTGTGGGATAAATAGCCAATAATCCACCAAAGCTAAATGTAATTGCAGCTAAAATAAGCATATAGGTAAAGTAATTTAATGGGAAAAAGCTTAAAGATAACATGCTAGCGGCTGTGATTATAAATGCCACAAAAATCACTTTTATTCTTCCGAATTTATCGGACATCCAACCTAACACTAGCCTTCCCAGGGTGTTAAACAAAGCAATAATGGCAATGGAATCTGCTGCCACGTTAGGGGCAAGTCCTGCCAACTGAACTCCAATATCTTTAGCTAAACCAATTACCAATAAGCCACTCAATGTTCCAAATAAGAATATAAACCATAGCATAATAAAGGATTTAGTTTTAACCATCTCCAACACCGTAAAATTACCTGTATCGCCTGTAATAATGATCTTATTAAACTGGTTGTTAAACTCTTGGGGGCTGGGAACCTTAAGAAATTGAGCACCTAACATAATAATTAAAAAGAATAAGAACCCTAAACTTAAGAAGGTAGATGAGACACCATAGTTACTTAAAAGGTATTCAATAACACTTTTGAATATTAAGCTTCCAGAACCAAATGCCCCTAAGGATACCCCAGTAATTAGACCTTTTCTTTCTGGGAACCACTTTAAACAGGTGGAAAGGGGACACACATAAACAAAACCCACACCTAATCCAACGATTACACCATAAAAAAGATATAATTGTGCCAAAGTTGTGGCTGTGGAAGATAGCACAAGGCCAATACCATAAAGGGTACCACCAATTCTGGCTATGGTTTTAGGCCCGAGCTTATCTTGTAAACGACCAGAGAACATTGTGGCGAAGGCAAAAGTGAATACAGTTATGGCAAAGGTAAAAACTATTTCACTTTCCTGCCAACCATACTTTTGAGCCAGGGGTTGGTTAAATAAGCTCCAAGAATATATGGCACCTATACAAATTTGTAATAACAAGGCACCAATTAAAACATAAATTCTATTAGTTTTTTTGATCATTTATTGCCCTCCGGTTATCAATTTGAACTATAAGTTTATTTTTCGTAAGCCATCTTTTTTTATACCATCACCACCAGTTACTTACACTAGGTACTATTAATAGCTAACAGATAATATTATATTGTGATATATGTATCAAGGCAAGGGGGAAATCTAATCATTATTTACCAAATTATTAGTTGTGACATTAATTTGAACATGGTGAATATAAATGGTATAATATAATTATCATGATATATCCTGAATTCACATATTGAAAAGGGTTATTATTTTTGATAAAACCTTTTTTAATATGTGAATTTATTTTTTAAAAAAAGAGAAGGATAATCATGAAAAGAAAAATTATTTGGAGGTAATACTTAATGCAAACAGGAACAGTTAAATGGTTTAACGCAGAAAAAGGCTTTGGCTTTATCGAGGTTGAAGGCGGTAGCGACGTATTTGCACACTTCAGTGCAATCCAAGGTGAAGGCTTCAAAACTTTGGAAGAAGGTCAAAAAGTTCAGTTCAATGTGGTTCAAGGTAACCGTGGACCCCAAGCTGAAAATATTGTAAAGCTTTAATTACTAGACCCACTGTAAAACACAGTGGGTTTTTGTTATCTTTTTGTTCTAATTGAGGGATTATAAAATCAACCTTCGGGTGATACTATACTATATAATTTACCAAGGAGGATGATTATCCTAATGTCTAACATAGACGCTGCAATGGATAGAATAAAGGATCTAGAGTGTCCCAATGGTGAGCTAACAAAGAGGGTTGCAGATATATTAGAAAGACATGGTATAACAAACGCTGGAAACGTAAAAATTGAAAAAGACCAAGAATTAGATAACATCCGTACCCAAGGATTTAGGGTTAGCTTACCTGGAGGGGAATCAATAATTATCTTAATTAAATCAGGGTATGATGATTATGTTTATCAGGTTGTTGATGCTTATCTAACCTGAGCAAAGTTATTTATTTTAAAAAGATACTCAACGAGTATCTTTTTTGTGTTAAAATATGTAAAGGAGAAAAGATTCGACAAAATGGGTATTTTCCCGTGGAAGCAAGTGTCATGATTTGACAAGAACAACGGGAAAATCACAAAAAACAAGGACTTTCGACAAAAGATAAAAAGGGGGATTTTTCTGTGACCTATGAATATAAGTTTGGTAGGGGCGAATGGAAGACAATAGAACAAGGTAACCAAAGAGAATGGATAATTTCTAACGGGCTAGGGGGATATGCAAACCATTCCATTATCGGGGGAGGTTTTAGGTTCCACCACGGGTACTTAAATGCTGCAATTAAGTCCCCTACCCTTAGATATCAAGTTTTTACACGGACCCAAGAGCAAATTAAAATCGGTAATAGGTGTTATGATTTAACATCACAAGAATATTTAAACTGGTCAAAAAATGGACAAGAGTACCTTCAAAGATTTACCTTTGATGGGGTTCCTAATTACCATTACCAAGTGGAAGATATTTTTATAAAGAAAACCATTGCCATGGATTATGGCCATAATACCACTGTGGTATGTTATGATGTTGAGAATGGTATTGAAGAAGCCACATTAAATATAGTTCCACTGTTTAACTACAGACCCTTAGGCTCCTCGTCTGAAAAAAGTGAGCTGGTGTTTGAAAGCTTTATAAAGGATAATGTTTTAACTTTAGTTCCAGGGAAAAATAAAAAAATTAAAATAAAATTTTTTATATCCAAGGGAAAATACTATGATAGGTCTTTATTGCCAACATCCATGGCAGAGCCCTGTCACACCATTGAGGAAAATCATTTTTATCGATTTGAAAACACTACTGGTCATGGTGGGTTGGATAACCACTATACTCCCTATGATATTAAAATAAATCTTAAACCCTTAGAAAAAGGGAAATTTTATATAACTTGTACCACAGAAGAATTACCCCAAAAAGACGGGTTCGCAATTATAGATGAATATAAGAAAAGAATGAAAAGTTTAGTAGATAAGGGTGGATACAATGACAGGTTTGTTAATAAACTAATTGAAGCTGCAGATCACTTTATTGTAAAAAGAGAATCCACTGGCTTAAAAACGATTTTAGCTGGTTTACCGTGGTTTACAGACTGGGGAAGGGATACTATGATAGCATTTCAGGGCTTGACTTTAGTGACAAAACGCTTCGATGATGCCCGTGAGATTTTGGAATCCTTTTCAAGGTATGTACATAATGGACTAATCCCCAACCTTTTCCCTGAAGGGGATGAACCACCAAAATACAACACTGTGGATGCATCCATGTGGTATTTTCATTCAGTGGACCAATACTTAAAATACACAGGGGATTATAAATTTATCAGAGATAAAATTTACCCTAAATTAAAAGAGATAATTGAAGCATACAAAAATGGTACGGATTTCTCCATTGGGATGGATTCAGATGGGTTGATTAGAGCTGGCAGTGGATATGACCAAGTAACATGGATGGATGTAAGGGTTGGAGATTGGGTAGTTACTCCGAGACATGGAAAGCCAGTGGAAATCAATGCATTATGGTACAATGCATTGATGGTAATGAAAAATCTAGCAGAAAGATATAATGATGATCCAATTCCTTATGAAGAACTAGCTAAGAAGGTAAACGAGTCATTCAACCATAAATTTTGGAATGAAGAGCTTCAGTGCCTTTTTGATGTGATTGATGAAAGGGATGCAAAAATACGACCCAATCAGATTTGGGCAGTTTCCTTGCCATACTCTATGTTGGATGAAAGAAAATCAAAAAAGGTGGTGGAGGTAGTACATAAGCACCTTTATTCCACCTATGGTCTACGTTCATTATCCCATGAAGATCCAAAATATAAAGGAAAGTACATGGGTAAACTTATCAACCGGGACGGGGCATACCATATGGGGACAGTATGGGCGTTTCCCCTAGGTGCTTTTATCAGCGCTTACTGTAAAGTTAATAACTACTCAGTTGACGCAGTAAAAAGAGCTAAAAGAATGTGTTTGGTTTTCGAAGACCATTTACGTGATGGATGTGTAAACGGAATTGCTGAAATTTTCGATGGAGATTTTAGTTCCGTAAGTAGGGGCTGTTTTTCTCAAGGGTGGAGCGTAGGAGAGATATTGAGGGCCTATGTGGAAGATGTTTTACCATATGATAAATAAGTGGAGGTGCTATATATGGCTAAAAAAAAGGAAATATCATTTATTGATGCCATAAAAGAAAGAACCTCGGTAAGGAGTTATAAAAATACCGAAGTGATCACAGAAGAAATTCAAGAACTAACAGAGTTTTTAGCATCAGTTAAAAGTCCATTCTCCAATCAGTACAGAATAGAATTTATTAATAAGGATATAGCAGAGAGTAATGGGGGCAAGATAGGAACATATGGAGTAATAAAAGGTGCAAACTTATACGGTTTAGGGATAGTTAAAAGGGGGGAAAATGATTTAGAACAAATAGGTTATGTACTAGAAATGCTCATACTTAAATCAACAGCCATGGGGTTGGGTACCTGTTGGTTAGGTGGTACATTTAATAAAAATAGGTTGTTACAAAGTACAAATCTTGACAATGATGAGTTCCTTGCAGCCATTACACCTATTGGTTATGGTGAGGGTAAAAAGAGATTTATTGACACCACCATCCGTTATTTAGCTGGCTCAGATAAAAGAAAACCTTGGAATGAACTTTTTTATAAAGATAACTTTGACTCAAAGCTTCTAGAAGAAGAAGCAGGTGAATTTAAATTACCTTTAGAAATGGTAAGGATAGCACCATCAGCTTCTAATAAACAGCCTTGGCGGATTTTAAAACAGGGAGAAAAAATTCATTTTTATCTAAGCCCTACCAAGGGCTATGGTGATGCATTGGGATTTAATATTCAAAGGATCGATTTGGGTATCGCCATGTGCCATTTTGAAGTTTCTGCAAACCAGTTAGGGTTAAAAGGAAGATGGGAGTTCCTTAAGCCAGATTTAGATACATCAAAGGACTATGTGGCAACTTGGGTAAAATCTGATTAGACACTTTGGAAGGCTAGCTCGAAATCAAGATTTTCTAGGCATGAGGTTGTTTTCTCCATTTAAAGAATAAAAAAACTCTTTGGTAAGGGATACTATAAAAAAGATACTAGGAGTGATTTTTTTGAGAGAACAATTGAACAATATGGAGCTTAGGGAAAGCATAATGGATTTTTTGCAAGAACACGTAGATGGGTCTTTGGCAACGGTTAAAGACAGCATACCTAGGAGTAGCCCTGTACGTTACTTTATGGGAGATGATATGGAAATCTACATTTTATCTGCAGGGGGAGAGAAATTCAATGCCATAGATGAAAATCCAAATGTATGCTTATTAGTGAATAGTGAATACCTAGACCATCGTAGGATAAAAGGAGTACAGATTTTTGGTAAGGCAACCACAAGCATCAATGAGCCAGACTTATACCATGAGGCAATTGGTTATTCACCAGATCCTTTTTTGATGGAAAGGGAAAAAAACTATTTAGAGGTTATAAAGATTGAACCTGAAGAAATAGTTTACTTGGACGCCCTTAAAGAAGGTGACAGGACAAAACAAATACTAAAGGGAGATGAAGTGATACTTCATGATGATTACACGACAATAGATGATTTACAAACATACATTCCTTCAATGGACTAAAAGAAATCCCTCATCGTAAATTTACGATGAGGGATTTTTGACATAAAAATAAGACTTAGGAGAATTAAATTCTTCCTAGGTCTTGATTTTTAAACTGATTTATAAGGCCTTCGTAAATAAGTTCTTTATTTTCAATGGCGTAAAGTTCACTGGTCCTAATCAATTCAGGTTTCTTACTAGAATAATAAACATTGGAGTTCATTAAGACCTCAGAAACAAATTGAGAGCAGAAATAATGGTATTTTCTCTTAACAGGTTTATGAACAACCACACCAAAAAGCCCTAATATGCTATACCTATATTTAGTTTTTTCTTGGGAAAATCTCTCTATTTCTTTTATAAGAAGATTGTATTGTTCTTCCGTTAATTTAATTTTATAGATTAGACATGTGCTGTGAATAAACTTCTTATATACCCCTTCATATAAGCTTTCGATTACAAAACCACCTGACAGAGGGTTGTTTGGATTTGTTCTACCAAAAGAATACATTTTCTCAAAGCTATCATCAAGGCTGATGGATGAGTGGGGATACTTCATACCACTGAAAAAATAAATTATTTCTGAAAGCCAAGTACCTATCTTTGAAAACACCAGATAGACACTGTTATCTTGCATTAATCACATTCAACTCCTTAAAGTATTCGCACATAAGATATTATACAACATTTTGTTCTAATGTTAAAAGGAAAATAATACGGATTTACAAGTATTTGTAAATGTGAATAAATTAATAACAATTGGTATTTTAAATTGCCTTACGAAAACAAAAGTGATATATTTTAAAAAAGGAGGTGAAAGATGATGTCACAAATCTTAATCGATGTTATATTGAACAGATTGCCCATTTTCTCCATAACACATAATTTTTGTTTCAACCAAGGGGAAAGTCTGTCCAAAATTAAATATGTGTGATTAAGGAAAGTGAATCATCTAAGCCAAAAAATTAATTAAACTATTAAACCTAGGTGATGTTTTTGCTTACCTAGGTTTTTTTGTGTTCTAGGCCTAGGGTTCACTGGGATAGGAGGATAAATAATGATTGAAATAGCGTTAAAGAATATAAAGAAATATTACGGCGGTAATGAAATCTTAAGGGATGTAACCTTTGAAGTTAAGACAGGGGAAAAGGTGGGAATTGTAGGTCCAAATGGAGCTGGGAAAACATCCATATTTAAAATCATAACAGGTATTGAAAACTTTGAAGTAGGTGACTTATCAATAAGTAAAGGAGCTACCATAGGGCATTTAAACCAAGTACCCGAATATCCCCCTATGTACAAAGTAAAGGACATATTAAACTTAGCCTTCGAAGAGGAGTTTAAGATTTTAGAGGAAATGACAAAGCTGGAAAGCCAGATGACGAAGTTTGAAGGGCAAGATTTAGAAAAAATAATAAAGGCTTATGGAGGCTTGCAAGACAAATTCAGTCATTTAGGTGGTTATGATGTAGAAGAGAGAATGAGCAAGGTATGCACTGGATTAAAAATAACAGAAGAAATGCAACTAAAGGATTTCAATAGTTTAAGCGGTGGAGAAAAAACCACTGTGATGCTAGGTAAAATACTTTTACAAAGAACAAACATCCTTCTTTTGGATGAGCCTTCTAACCATCTAGATATGGACTCACTGGAGTGGCTTGAGGAATACATTAGAGAGTACAATGGCACAGTAATGATAATATCCCATGATAGGTATTTTTTGGACTTAGTTGTTGAGAAAATCCTCGAGATAGAAGATGGTGAAATCCATGTTTATCATGGAAATTATACAAAATACGTAGAGGAAAAGAATCGCAGGATCCTGGAAGCCATGGAAGCATATAAAAATCAACAAAAGCAGATTAAATCCATGGAGGACTCTATAAAAAGATTTAGGCAGTGGGGAATTCAAGGGGATAATGAAAAATTTTTTAAGAAAGCTGCCAGCATTCAAAAGAGGTTAGATAAAATTGACAAATTAAGAAGGCCGATAATGGAAAGAAAAAAAGCGCAAATAGAGTTTGAGTCAAGTGGAAGAGCTGGGAAGGATGTTATTGTTTTAAAGAATGTAAGAAAAACTTTTGATGATAAGGTGGTATTAGAGTCATTAAATATGTATGTATCCGTAAAGGATAAGGTGGCCATCATTGGGAAAAACGGAGGGGGTAAATCCACACTTATAAAGATTATAACAGGGGAACACATCCCTGACTGTGGAGACGTTAAGATAGGCTCAAATGTTAAACTGGGGTATTTGGAGCAAGAGATTATATTCAATAATCCAGATAGTACTGTACTGGAGTTTTTTAGGAACAGTTATCCATGTGGTGAGGGGGAAGCCCGCAACATACTTTCTAGATATTTATTTTACGGTAACGATGTATTTACAAAGGTCAAAAGTCTTTCAGGAGGAGAAAAAAGCAGATTGCGTTTATGCCAGCTAATACATCAAGAAGTTAACACATTGATTTTAGATGAGCCAACAAATCATCTGGATATTGAATCCAGAGAAATGTTAGAAGAAGCCTTGGAAAATTTTAATGGAACGGTTATTTTTATTTCCCATGATAGATATTTTGTTAATAATATCGCCCATAAAATTTTTGAGCTTAAAGATGGTAGGATTAATGAGTTTGTGGGTAACTTTGATTACTACAAGGAGAAGGTTAAAGAACGTGAAAATTTCTCACTACAGACAACAAACAATAAAGGTTTTGAATGTGTAAAAAAAGGTAAGGGAAAAGATACACATCACAGTACTTTCGGCGTAGCAAAGAAACTTGTTTTAGAGTTAGAAAAAAAAATCAAGGTATTAGAAGAAGAAATCTCTGTAATTGATGTGAAAATGATAGGAAATCTTGATTATAACCAATTAGCCAATCTTTATGAAGAGAAGCAACAATTACGGAAACAATTAGATGAGGTATTGGAAAAGTGGTATCAGCTTAATTAAAGTGGGAACTTCATTTGACCTAAGAAAAACCCTTAATTTATTAAGGGTTTTTGGTTTATTTTAACAAATTTCAAAACAAAAAATATGGTTACACTATATTTGTGAAGAAAGGAGGCATTAATTTGAACCAAAAATTAGCAGCCCATGAGATGATGGAAGTACATGAACTATTGGCTTTTAAAAATGTCTGTGCCACAAAGGCAGCTGCCATGAGTAATATGGCAACCGACCCAGAATTACAGCAGTTGCTAACAGATGACGTGGCAATGGCAAAAAATCATGCACAGCAATTGCAAAAGATTTTAAGGCAAACAATGTAAAAAAGGGGGTATATAATTGAATCAACAAGTGCAGAGTAATCAAAACAATAATGGATTTTTGACAAATGAAATGATAGCCACAGATCTTTTGATTGGGTCTAAAAGTGCCATTAAAAATTATGCTTGGGCTCTATCAGAAACTGCATCACCCCAAGTGAGACAGATATTGCAACAGCAGTTAAATGATGCCATTGATGCACATTCCAAACTAACAAACTACATGTTGAGTAAAGGGTATTACTATGCTTACAATATGGAATCCCAACTAAATAAAGATATACAAGCGGCACAGCAGTTAATGAATCTTCCATAGTAGAAAAAACTAGGAAAGCAATACTTTTTTCTTTCCTAGTTTTTTTAATGTTAAATTATTTTTTTTTAGTCTTATTTTATGAAGGAAAAATACTAAACTGTGTAGAAATATACTGCA
The DNA here is from genome assembly GCA_964474005.1 of uncultured Eubacteriales bacterium. Taxonomy (GTDB): domain Bacteria; phylum Bacillota; class Proteinivoracia; order Proteinivoracales; family Proteinivoracaceae; genus Alkalicella. Next base: position 8,391 of record CAYYRM010000023.1, on the reverse strand, counting down.
ACATTAATAAAGGGTGGGATTACATGAGGGACTAACAAAGTAAATGTAAAAGCTTTCTAATAAAAAATTAAGAAGAAATGAGGAGTTTTGTGTGGATATCACAGCTTTAGTGCATGAGAAAATCAAGGTAGAGGGTGATTTAAAAAATGGTGCAAACTGGTTTTATTGGATAGCAATCTTGTCCATAGTTAATTCATTTCTTTTGGTTATTGGTACCGATTTGTCATTTTTAGTTAGCTTAGGGATTGTGGAAATTATTGATTTTGAGTTTTGGATATTAAGTGGGCAAGAGTTTGGCTTCACCTACTATAACACAATAGGTTTTGTAATAAACACAATTTTAAGCTCTACATTTTTATTTTATGGTCTAATGGCTAACAAAGGCAAGAAATGGGCTTTTGTATTGGGTATAGTTTTATTTTCCTTAGATGGTATTTTGATGTTACTCATGATGGATTTTTTATCGGTGGCATTTCATGTATTTGCACTTTTTGGAATCATAAAGGGTCTTAGAGCAATAAAAAAGCTTTCAAAACTAGAGGAAGATATAACCTATGCTAGAAATAATCCACACATAGAGGAAAACCCCATGGCAATATAAAAAAGAGCTTAAACGCTCTTTTTTTAATTGCCTTTTAACAAATTAAGTTCATCTTGGGTTAGCTCCCTATACTCACCAAGATCTAAGTTGGGATCTAAAGGCAATGGACCCATTGCAATTCTTTTTAGGTAAGTAACCCTTTTACCAACAGACTCAAACATCCTTTTTACTTGGTGAAACTTGCCCTCATAAATAATAAGTTCAACTTCTGATTCCTCTCCAGAATTAAGTATTTTCAATTCACCAGGCATGGTTTTATATCCATCATCCAAAGTAACACCTTCTTTAAAAGCCTGAACATCCTCAAAAGTTACTAAGCCATGAATTTTGGCGTAATAGGTTTTAGGCACATGCTTCTTGGGGGAAGTCAACTGATGTGCAAGTTTCCCATCATTGGTTAACAGTAAAAAACCTTCAGTGTCCTTATCTAATCTGCCCACGGGAAAAGGATTAAACACCCAGTCCTCTTCATTAAGTAGGTCAGTTACAACTTCATCATATTTGTCTTCAGTGGCAGAGAGAACTCCCTGTGGCTTATTCATCATAAGATAAATGAACTCCCTATACTTAATGGTTTTTTTATTTACTTGAATTTCATCACAGTGGGGATTTACATACAATCCTGGGTCCGTTACCACAGAGCCATTTACAGTAATCCTTTGTTCTTTAACCATTTTCTTAACGTCTTTCCTTGACCCTATACCAATATGTGCCAACACCTTATCTATCCTTAATGATTTATTCTCCATTTTAATTCTCCTTTTCACCATCCACCCATAGCCAGCCAGGGGGATAATGGTTTTTTAGGGTAAATTGAGCACTTTTTGCCCAGCCTAGAGGGTAACCATCCAAAGAGATTAGATACCAACCCTTTGACCACTGAACGCCATCTACCTGTATGGTTTCACCCTTTAAGTAGCGATAAGCGTAGCCCAATTCCACTTCATTATTTGATGATAGGTTCAAATTCTGTGTGGAGCTTTCTACATCTGTGTGCTTTAGTCCCATGGCCAGGGCTTGACTGGGTTTGAACCTGTTTTTCTCCACCATTCCAATTAGCCAACCAGACCTAAGGACCTTAAGACCACTTAAAGTGGGAAGCAAGTTGTGTTCCCATAGTATGTGTCCCTTACGCTCCAAAAGCTTACCGTCAGGGGGAAGAAGTTTAGTATAGTAATCTTTATTGTTCCATATGTTACTACAAAACTCCTCCAATGCCTGTAAGGATTCCTTCGGTAAATTGATTTGAGAGGGTGTATTTGTAAAATGGTTACATTGGGTTGACTGTCCTTGGACAATAGTTGCAATAAAATGTCCTTCACCATTAATTTCATGGGGCCACAGTCTTTTTAAGTCCCACAGATTAAAGCTTGGATTGGCTAGCAATAGGTTATTTACCTGTTGTTCATTTTCCTCAGGTGAAAATGTACAGGTGGAATAAACTATGGTGCCATTTTTGGCTAACATGGGGGGGACGTTTTGTAAAATATTTTTTTGCCAGTGGGCGTATTTACTAACTTCCCCTTCGCTCCAGTTTTTTATCATGTCAGGGTCTTTTCTAAACATCCCCTCGCCAGAACATGGGGCATCAACTAAAATTTTATCAAAGAATTCTTTAAAGTAAGCCGAAATTTTGTCAGGTGTGTCATTTAAAACCACGGCATTTTTTATTCCGTATTTTTCAATATTTTTTAAAAGAACCTTTGCCCGTTGTGTATTAATATCGTTTACAATTAGCAAGCCAAAACCCCTTAGTTTAGAACCTATTTGGACGGATTTTCCCCCGGGGGCTGCACAAAGGTCCAATACAATATCTCCTTCTTGAACACCTAATGCTTCTGCAGGGTACATGGCACTTGGTTCTTGAATATAATACAAACCACAATGGTAATGGGGACTTTTAGCAGGTCTATGTGGCTCCTCATAATAAAATCCATCACTACACCAAGGAATATTTTTATTGAGATAGGGAAGTATTGAAGTAAGCGTTTTGGCCGAAATTTTTAATGTGTTAGCTCGAAGCCCCATGCTTTTATTACAATTATAGCTTGATATAAATTTGGGATAGTCTTCCTGCAACAGATCTTCCATTTTTTTTAAAAATTCCATAGGTAAATTCATTATAAGCACCTCTATATGTACTAGATTCTATAGTATCTAATAATTGTATAGTAATTGCATGAGATTTTCCAGAAAAAATTTTGATTTTCTTTTTTATTATGACACTTTTTGTTAATAATATAGGTCAAATAAGTATATCCGAAAGATGGGAGTGTTATCATATGAGTTTACCACAATTAGTTATAGGGGATTTAGTTGCAAGGGTTCCCATTGTTCAGGGTGCTATGGGTGTGGGTGTATCCCTATCTTCACTGGCAGCAGCAGTTGCTAACGAAGGTGGAGTGGGGGTCATTTCAGCTGTTCAAATAGGATTTAATGAACCAGATTTTCACAAAAATCCCAAAGAAGCAAACATTAGGGCATTGAGAAGTCATATAAGGAAAGCTCGCCAGCTCAGTCCAAATGGAATAATAGGAGTTAATATTTTAGTTGCAATAAATGAATACAGAGAAATGGTCAAGGCAGCCGTTGAAGAGGGTGTGGATTTAATTATATCAGGTGCTGGGCTACCCATGGAACTGCCAGGATTGGTCAAAGGTACCAAAACCAAAATAGCTCCCATTGTTTCTTCAGGAAAAGCCGCAGCACTAATAGCTAAGATGTGGGAGCGTAAACATCAGTACATTCCTGACCTAGTTGTTATAGAAGGTGCTGATGCAGGGGGTCATCTAGGGTTTTCCGCAGAAATGATTGAATCTGGAGAGTGTCCAAAGTTAGAAGATATTCTGCCTGAGGTGTTAGACCAATTAAAACCCTATGAGCAGAAATATGAAAGAAAGATACCTGTAATTGTGGCAGGTGGCATCTATAACGGGACAGATATTGCCAAGTTTCTAAAATTAGGTGCATCTGGGGTTCAAATGGCTACACGCTTTGTTGCCACAGAAGAATGTGATGCCCATATTAACTTTAAAAAAGCATATGTTGATTCTAAAAAAGAAGATATTGGTTTAGTGAAGAGCCCCGTTGGAATGCCAGGTAGGGCAATACACAATAAGCTAGTTAAGGATTTAAAGATAGGGAATAAGCCTGTTAAAAAATGTTATAACTGCCTTCAACCCTGTGACCCCAAAAATACACCTTACTGCATATCCACAGCATTAATAGAAGCGGTAACAGGTAACATGGATGAGGGGCTGATTTTTACTGGAACAAATGCATATAGAATTGATAATATTGTTACAGTAAAAGAGCTTATGGATGAACTGATTAAAGAAACTGAAAACAGCCTGTAAATTAGAAATCTCCACCATTTCAATTGTGGAGATTTTTCGCATTTGTACTAATAATTGCGGCACTGTGTTATAATATGTCTAGAAAATAAAGGTAGGTTTTAGTGATGAAAAATAAATACATGCTAAACAATTATAAAATAGTGGCTGAAAGATTCAAAGATAAAGGCGATATAGAAAAGGCTATTAAATTTTATCTTAAGGCATACAACACCCCCCAGGGCAAAAGGGATCAGGAAATCTTAATGGAATTGGGACTACTCTATCAAGAATTGGGCCTACATAGGGAGGCTGAAGAATATTTTTCTATGCTTATAGAGGAAAAACCCGAGGATGCCAGCGGATATTACGGGTTAGCCATCATATACGATGACGAAGGGGATTATAACCAAGCCATAGAGTATTACAAAAAAGCCATTGATCTTGACCCCTATTATTATCAAGCACACTTCTTTTTAGCCAATGCCTATGATGAATTGGGTTATAAAGAAGATGCAGTAATTCATTACTTAGAAGTTATAAAAATAGATTCCAGTTATTTCTGGGCATATGTTAACTTAGGTTCTATTTATGAAGAGCAAGGTAAGGATTATGAAGCTTTAGATATGATGAAAAAAGCGTTACAAATAGAACCTTATAATTACAAGGCTCTATTTAATATGGGTGTAATAAATAAAAAAATTGGCTTTATAGATGAAGCTCGTAAGTTTTATAAACTAAGTATAGGGGAAAATCCAAATTACCCCTATGGCTATTTTAATTATGCCATTACCTATGCAGAAGAAGGGAAGTACGAAATAGCAATTAAGATAATTACTGAAGGCATTAGAAAAAATCCAAATGTTGCAGTACTGTATTATAATAGGGGATGTTATTTTGTACAGCTTAACCACCGGGAAAAAGCATTAAGGGATATAATTAAATCCACTCAGTTAGATGAAAGTATTATCCCTTATATGAGGAATGATAAGGAGTTAGAGCCAATTAGGGAGATGAAGGCATATAAATTATTTTTTTCTAAGGAATAGGGGGAAAGGTATGGAGAATCAGTATAAACAAATGCTTAAAGGTTATGTACACGACCTAAAGAAACTGAAAAAGAGGTTAGACTTAGTTAGTAACATAAGATTACTTATTTTACTTATCACTGTAACAATGATCTTTTACTCCTATTTTTACATAAATATACTAACGAGCTGGATAGCATTGATTATAGGCGTCGTATCTTTTATATCCATGGTGATTTTGCATGGAAGGTTAAACTGGAAATATCGATATTTATCTGCCCTATGTGATATAAACAAAAAAAATATTGATAGGCTTCAGGGTAAATGGGTTGATTTTGTAGATGATGGAGGAGATTTTTTAAATCCAGAACATGAATTCTCCTGGGATTTGGACCTGTTTGGGAAGGGTTCGCTGTTCCAATGGATTAATACATGCTCAACACCAACAGGTAAAAATAGATTAAAAGAAAGCTTGATCAACCCACTGAAGGATAAAGATGAAATATACAAAAGGCAAGGGGCCATTAAAGAACTTTCAGGCAAACTTATATGGAGACAAAAAGTAAATGCCCTGGTAATGATGTTAGATAACAAAAGTTTAATGGATAAGGACTTACAAATACCCAATGGATTTTACAGCAAGAAAATTGCTAATATAGTTATTAACCTATTACCTGCCCTAACGATATTAAGTGGTGCATCCCTATACCTTAACTTCGTAAACCAATGGCCGTTTTTTTTACTTATAACATTACAATTTCTTATAACAATTGTGGGTTTTGGTAAAAGGGGCAAGGTGTTAAATGGTTTATTCTCCCTCAGTGATAATCTAAATACATATACAAGTATTTTAAATGATTTTGAAAAACAAAAATTTAAAGAGAACTTAAATTTAGAATTACAGCAGAAATTAAGAAATGCAAATAATGTACCTTCGTCCCTAATAATTAAAAGACTTAGTAAGATTGCTGATAGGGCAGCCAACAGAAATAACCTTTTCTTTTTTCCCATCAATGTGATTCTATTGTGGGATTTAAGGTGTATGATTCAATACGAAGCTTGGAAAAAAGGCTCCAACAATGTTTTAGAAAAGATAGAAGAAGTTATTGGGGAATTGGAAGCATTGAATTCTTTTGCTCAATTAACATATGACCAACAGCAGTGGACTTTTCCTACGATAAGTGCAAACAAAAAACATATACGTGCACGACAGATGTCACATCCATTGATAATTCCTGAAGGAGTACCCAATGACATTGATGTAAACCAAGAAAACCCCATGCTTTTAATTACGGGTTCCAACATGTCAGGTAAAAGTACTTTACTTAGGGCAATAGGTATCAATCTAGTATTGTGTTATGCTGGTGGGCCAGTTTGCGCCACATCCTTTGAAACATCAATATTTGACTTACATACATGTATGCGGATAAGTGACAATTTAGAAAAAGGAATATCTTCTTTTTATGGTGAGCTTTTAAGAATTAAAGATATGATTATAAGTTCTAAAAATGCTAATATTACCAAACTGGTTTTATTAGATGAAATATTTAAGGGCACTAACTCATATGATAGACATATTGGAGCAAAAGCATTGGCAAAGCAGCTTTTAGAGCAAGGGGCTTGCGGTTTAATTTCAACCCATGATCTGGAACTGGAAGTATTAGAAACTGAGACCCAAGGCATGGTAAAGAACTATCACTTTAAAGAACATTACGTCAATGATGAGATAAAGTTTGACTATACTTTAAGGAGGGGTGTTTCTAAAACCCGAAATGCATTGTATCTATTAAGATTAGTGGGGATAGATCTTAAGTAGAAAAAATTTAGGAGTGGTGTGATATGGTATTGTGTCCAAATTGCAATTGTGAAAACGAGGCTGTCAATAATTACTGTGAATATTGCATGGAAGATTTAAGATTTGTTGAGGAAAAAAGTACAGAAGAGTTGTTAATTACAGTGGCCACAGAGGAAGAAGCTTTGGTGTTGGAAGGACTTTTAAAATCCGCTGGAATATATTCATCAAGGAGATACTGTAAAATAGGAGAATATTTGAAGATTTCAACAGGTTCAAGTTCTTTGGGTATAAATTTATATGTATCGAAACATGATTATGAATTTGCCCACCAACTGATAAACAGTGAGCCTGTGGATTTTGATTACGGTGATGAAGAGTTAGATGAGGGCGACTTAGATGTTTCACAAATTGAAGGAAAGCAGCAGGTTCCTTCCATAAGCGGCACTATGCCATTGCTAATATTTATATTTATCCTTATTTTATATTTATTAATGTATAGATAAAAACAAAAAAACTAATATGGTGATATAAACCTAGTACATTAACCTCTGCATGGGAATAAACTGTGTTGAGGGGTGATAATATGTCAAATGCCAAAGAAGAGCTACTAAAAAAACTAGAAGAATTCAAAGGTAATTTAGGAATGACAGAATCTTTAATACTAGATGCATTAAAAAAGAAAGGGACTTTTGATGCTGCAGTGGCAAACTTAACAGATGAAGAAAAAGAAAAAATAGCTGAAATGGCTTTGGAACTTATTAATAAGTTTGAAGAAATGCAAAAAAACTAAATTTACAAACGGCATAGAAGGTCATGTGATAAGTCACATGGCCTTCTATACTGCTGCAAAAACAAAAAAGATTATGGACATTTATACAGGCAAAGTGAGGGAATAGGAATATAATATACAAATTGGGTAATCCCTTTGATGGTACCTTATTTAAGATGTTGAATAACATAGGTATTAGATAGAAAGGAGGGGTATATTTTGTCTGCATATCAAAAGCTTATTAAAGAATTACTTGAAAAGAAAAAGGAACAAGTAGGTGAAGAAATAAACTGGGACGGTGTGGAAGAAATTTATGAAGATATCTCCGAAGAAATCTATGAAGAAATATCCGAAGAAATCAAAGATGAAATAGTGGAAGAATTTGAAGACGTTGTACAAAAACCTAATTCGCCTTTGATAAACCAAGACCTAATGGAGAAATTAGGTGATTATCAGAAAAACACAGCACTCTTTGACCTATTGTTCATGGATGTTATGAAAAAAAATGATATGAAGCCAGATGAGCTAAATGTTGAACTTGAGCAAGAAGAAAAAGAAAAGATTTTAAAACTTGTGTTAGACTTAATTAAACAATTTGAAGAGATGGAGATAAAAGAGGAAGTAAAAGGGGAAGTAAAAGAAGATAAGTAGTAACCAAATAAGACAAAAATCCCTCCTTGGGATTTTTGTCTTATTTGTTATAAATAGGCAACTATACAAAACAAAATCCCAGATGATGAATAGAATAAACTAATGAAAGGAGGGAGCAAAATTGCCTGAAAATAAACAAACGGTGAATGAAGAAGTTAAAAAGACCAGCTAGTAAAAGTCAACCTTTTATTTTAATTTTTTTAAAAAACTGCTGT
>CAYYRM010000022.1:0-19919 GCA_964474005.1 uncultured Eubacteriales bacterium | reverse complement strand
TGGAATTAGAATGCATCTGGCCCATGAGGTTTGTGACAATATTCACTTCCACTGTGTTATCGTGATTTAATTTCTTCATATTTATTGAATCCAAAACATTATAAAAGGTTGAACCTTTTCCGCACCCTGTGGTTATTGTTCTTTTCCCATGAAGTTTTTGTTTTAAGTTAGTACCTGTAGTTAGTGTAATATAGGCTATGTTTTGTTCCATATCCATTATTAGGGACTCTAAGTCATCCTTTGATGATATTAAGCCCTCAGATAAAATAAACCCAATTGCCAACTCCCTTTGGTCATGGGGTGTGGAAAGCAAAGTTATAAATTGTTCTCCGTTAATGAAAATAGTAAGTGGTGTTTCTTGAACAACCACATCCTCTACCGTAGACATGCTTCCATTAACATATTGCTTCAATATTAGATCCCTTTTAGACATAATTGTACTCCTATTCAGAAAATTCTTTATATTGTGAATGTGATATTTTTCACCTTCACCCTGAAAAAAAATGGCGGGAATGCATGGGAATCGAACCCACCATGGATATTATTCATACCCACTACTGGATTTGAAGTCCAGAGAGCACACCAGAACTCATCCATTCCCAATTTCATTATATGCCATTGGAACAAATTTTGCAATGGATTAGAAAAATTTAATAAATTCCATCACTTTAAAGTATTACTGACTGTAAGAGCTTAGTCTATGAAAAGAATCCCATTGCCTTTTTTTGTGACGCCAATTTTTACTGCCCTAACACCTGACTTATAAAGATCAGTTATTATATCTTTAGTTTTTTTGGGGTCACATGTGAACAATAATCCTCCAGATGTTTGTGGGTCATATATTATATCATCTAATTCCTGTGGCAGTTGCCTTTGGTATATGACATTGTCTTTAAAAAATTCTCTATTTCTATAAGCTCCTGCGGGTACAAGACCGAAACTTGCATATTCGCTGGCCCCATCTAGGATGGGAATTTGATCATGCCGAATAAGAATATCTAACTTTGATGCCTTTGCTATCTCCAAACTGTGTCCCACTAGTCCAAAACCCGTGATATCTGTACAGCAGGATATTTGATGTTCTTTTAAGACATCCTTAGCTCCTTTATTAAGGGAAATCATTTGATTTATTGCACTTTTTACATGAATGTTTTCAGCAACATCCCCTTTAATGGCTGTGGTGATTATCCCAGTTCCCAATGGTTTAGTTATGATAATATCTTCAATTTCTTTGGCCTTTTCATTGGACCAGTATCCTTGGGGATCCACAAAACCAGTTACACTTAAACCATATTTAGGTGTTGTGTCATCAATGCTGTGACCCCCTATTATGGAAACACCTGCTTCAGTAAGCTTTTGAGCCGCACCCTTTAATATTTCAATTAGTACTTCCTTTGGCAGTGAACATATGGGAAATGCCACAATGTTTAAGGCATATTTTGGATCCCCACCCATGGCATAAATATCACTTAGGGCATTGGCTGCAGCGATCTGTCCAAAGGCATAGGGGTCATCCACCATGGGGGTAAAAAAGTCCAAGGTCTGTACCGCTGCCATATTCGGTGGAACCAAAAAAACTGCTCCGTCATCACCATTTTCATATCCCACCAGCAATCCCTGATTTTTAGGAGTTTTAATTTCCTTAAGTATTTCTGAAAGGTCCCCCGGACCTATTTTGGCACCTCAACCCGCAGCAGTACTTAGGCTTGTTAGCTTAATCATTATATCTCACCACCGTTTCCACTTAAAAAACTTAAAAAACTCTCACAAAGATTACTATTTATTAAATCACTTCTAAATGCATAGTAAATATCACGTTCAATATTACCGCTAAAGTTCACTATTTCTAAAGTTCCAAGTTTGACTCCCCTTTGGGCTGCTATTTCAGAAATAAATGCAAGGCCTATTCCAGCTTCCACTGCAGCCACCACATTTTCCGTACTATCCAGCTGAAGGGGTATATCTAGGGAGTCAATTTTAACCCCATTTAACTTGAGATTTTCATCAATGATATTTTGGGTGCCAGAACTTTGCTTTCTCATAATTATGGGATAATTACATAGCTTATGATAGTCTAATTTTTCAGGGCATTTAAATTCCTTACCCTTAACTAAAACAATCCTGTCACTTACCCATTTACAACAGCTTATATTGGATTTTATCATTCGCTTTCCAATAAATGCCACATCAATATTACCTTCAACTAACTCTTTGATTACTTCTTGGGAATCCTTAATCAAAATATCTATTTCCCCATTGGGGTATTGCTCCTTAAAAATTTTTATGGTCTTTGGTAGGTGGTATTGACCAGGGATGGTACTAGCCCCTAATCTTAGCTTGCCAGATATGTGCTTTTTATGATTATCAAGCTTGTTTAGGATGTCAGACCATTTACCTAACAACACTTTTCCCTCTTGATATAAGAGATTTCCAGCCTCTGTAAGCTGAATCTTTTTGCCCACCCGTAAAAAGAGGTTTATACCCAGTTCCGATGATAGGGTTTGCATTTGCATGCTTACGGCAGGCTGGGACAAGTGCAATTTATTAGCAGCCTTAGAAAAATTCCCTTCTTCCACAATGGTTAAAAAAGTATTTAGGATATTTAAGTTCATTTTACCATTCCCCTACCCTTCACCCCTAAAATTCTAACCTCACCTATTCTCTTGGTGATCCCCATTCCATCTAGGTATTCCAAAATGGGTACTATATACTTTCTAGTTGTTTGTAGTAAATCTTTTAGCTCAGCTAAATTTGCCCCTTTAGGCTTATCCTTAAGGTTACTAACCACCAACTCCACTCCCTGTTCAAAAACAGTTTTATGAAATATAAGCTCACCTATAACTATCACCTTTCCTTGCTGAGCAAGGTACTCCATAATTCTTTTAGATAAATCAAGCTCCAAAATTGAAGGAGTTTTAAATCCTGTCTCTTCTAGGGTTGACAATGCTTTATTAACCAACAATTCCTCTTTATGGTTAAGCCTTATCCTAAAGTCTTTTAGGGAGACATTCAATCCTGATATGTCGATAATGTTTCGTTTTTCAAGGGATTTAAGCAAGTCACCCATGACCTTTACATTGAATTTGCCTAAAATTTTACTACGTAATTCTTCCTTATCCATACCCTCTCGCAGGGGGAAATTCTTGTGGTATTCATGAAGGATAATTTTTATTTTATCCGCAAGTTTTGTGTAGTAACCCATATCCATTATAAAATTTCTGTCTTCACCTAATATAACTATTAGGTTTTCATTTACTAAATTCAGGATAATATCATTAACCTCTTGCAATTTCAGTTGTAATGCTATGGCCAATTCTTTAGGTGAAACACCCCTTATACCATAACCTTTAATTCCCTCTAGCACTATGTGTTTTAGTTCACCCTTTTCATTTATGGCAAAACCTTTAATTATTTCTTGATTGTTCCGCGGGACCCTTTTAGAAGTACTTGAAAAAATAATCCCTCCGCCAATTGTATCCACAGGAGACATTGATCTAATTACAAAATAATCACCCCGTGCCACCACGACCTCTGACTCTAGTCTAATTTGTGCATAACAGCTTTCAGAAGGGTTTAAAACATCCCTATCCAGTAGAACCACTCTACCAAAGGTCTCTTCGGTTCCCCAATGGAACCTTACCATTGTTCCATTTTCCAGTTCTGGGGAGTCATCCAATAAATTGAGCTGACAATTAACTTTATTAAATGGCTTTAAATAGTCCTTTGTTGTTAGAATGTCTCCCATGGTAATTTCTTCTTTGTTAAGACCCGTTATATTTATGGCACTCCTTTGACCTGGATAGGCCATATCCACCTCTTGCCCGTGTACATGGATTTGCCTTACCTTCACTTCACTTTCACTGGGATAAATAACACAGTTGTCCCCCACCTTTATAACTCCATCTTTTAGAGTACCAGTGACAACTGTACCTATTCCCTTAAGGGAGAAGACCCTATCTATGGGCAATCTAAAAAAGTCTTTTATATCCCTTGTCTCTAATCCTTTTGTCACCTTTGATATCAAAGTCTTCAAATCATCAAGTCCATCACCGGTTTGAGAAGACACAAGTACCATGGGTGCATCCTCCAGGAAAGAATTTTTTATTGCTCCCTTTATATCCTCTTGAACTAATTCCATCAGCTCATTATCCACTAGATCCTTTTTGGTTATTACAATAATACCTTTTTTTACATTTAGGAGTTGCAAAATATTAAGATGTTCTTTGGTCTGAGGCATCACACCTTCATCGGCAGCTATTACCAATAGAACTACATCCATACCCCCTACCCCAGCCAACATATTTCGGACAAACTTCTCATGTCCTGGAACATCTACTATGCCAGCCTTTGTTCCATCTTCCAATTGAAAGTATGTGAACCCTAGCTGAATGGTTATACCCCTTTCCTTCTCTTCCTTTAGCCTGTCGGTGTCAACGCCTGTTAGGGCTTTAATTAAACTGGTTTTTCCGTGGTCCACGTGACCTGCAGTCCCAATAATCAAATGTGACATTTCATCACCCCCATAATCTTTTTAGTGTGGATTTTAAGTATGGGATATCCTCACTGAAAACTGCCTTTATATCAAGGATGAATTCATCATCCCTTATCCTACCCACCACTGGTATATTTTGCTTTCTGAACCAACTGGCCAGGTCTTGGGCTGATTTATCTACTTTTAATTTTATAATAACCGTGGGAATTTTGTGGTTTGGAAGTGCCCCGCCTCCAACAAAGGAATAATCCTCTAGTATCTCATAGTTATTAGAGTCTAGATCTTCGGTTATCGTTTTGGCAATGTTATGTAATTCCTCTTGACTACGGCTTAAGAAATTGTAAAGTGGAATCTCAGTTACTAACTCCTTTTTGTATAAATCTAAAGTATACTCCAAAGCTGAAAGTACCAACTTATCACACCTAAGTGCCCTCATTAGTGGGTGCTTTTTTATTTTACTTACGTATTCCTTTTTCCCGATTATAATACCACATTGGGGTCCCCCTAGGAGTTTGTCTCCACTGAAGGTTACCACATCTGCCCCCATATCCACAGATTCTTTAGCTGTAGGTTCATCATGAATTCCCCATTTTCCTAAGGGTATCAAAGTTCCACTACCTAGATCATCTATTAAAGGTATAGTATTTTTCTTTGCCAATGTGCTAAGGTCCTTTAATGAAACCTCTTGGGTAAAGCCAACTACCCTATAATTACTGGGGTGAACTCGCATAATTGCACCAGTGTTTTCACCTATGGCTTTTTCATAATCCCTAAGGTGAACTTTATTTGTTGTACCAATCTCTTTTAGGATACTTCCACTTTGTTCCATGATTTCAGGGACCCTAAAGGATCCACCTATTTCCACAAGCTGTCCTCGGGATATAATAACCTCTTTTCCCTTTGTCAAGGCCATAAGTACCAGAACAACGGCGGCAGCATTGTTATTAACTATGGCGCAATCCTCTACATCTAAGAGAATTTTTAGTTGGTTCTCTATACCAGATGTCCTAGAGCCCCTTTCACCTTCTTCTAGGTTAAATTCCAAATTGCTGTAATTGGTGCTAACAGCAATTATTTTTTCCGCCACTACCTTTGGGATTGGGGCTCTTCCTAAGTTAGTATGTAAGATGGTACCTGTGCAGTTAATTACTTGTTTTAGACCCAGTTGTGCTTTTTGGGCTAAGCCATTTTCAACCTTTTCCAAAACCCATTCTTGGGTTATGGAATTTTCATGGTTTTCGTAGCTTTCATGGTTTTTACGAATGGAATCTAAAAGTGTCCTACAACCTTCTATCAATTCTTGTCTACCGTATTTATCAATTAGGCTCTTTCCCAATGGATGTTCCATCAATTTTGTGATACTTGGTAAATCCCTTAGATTTATAGACATACTCATCCCTCCAAGTGAACTTTTTAACACAACCTTATAAAAGAATAGGTGGGATTTACCCACCTATAATAAATACAATATAAAAAATATAGCTGTGGTGGTTAATCCCATGGCGATCACAGGCTTTAAAAAATATCTATACATTTCTTTATACTGACATTTAAAGAAATCCTTCGTTAAAATTAAGCATAGGTGTAATGGTGATAAAACATAGCCCAGTAAAGAAGCAATGAATATCAATATTACATATGGCAGCGGGTTATGGGTTATAAGGGGTAGGAATATGGGTACTGCAATACCTAGGGCTGCAGTGTTAGAACCTGTAACAAGACCTGCAACTAAAGTAGCAAATACCGCTAAAACCCCAATGGGTAGCCCTAATTCCACAAGAGATGTCATAAAATCTGACAAAACAGCACTGGCTTCAAGGACCTCTCTAAAGACCATGATACCAAAAACAGAAACAACCATTTTAAAGTTTATCCCTGGCAAAATCATTGTACGAATTCTCTGTCCCACTGTTTTGAATATATCTTCATGGACCAGGTTAAATAATGCCATTATTATACCCACAATAACACTTTTGGGAAAGCTAACTTTAAAACCTATGGCTAAAATCAATGTTACAACCAATGGTAACATGCTTTGAATAAGTCTTAGTAAGGCAATACTCTTATTTACAGTTTTATCCCTCTGGATTACAACAGCACCTTTAAACATGGTTTTATTGGCGATGTATACAGAAACTAAAACCACAGGTAATGATAGTAGTAATATATTTATTACTTTTACCCCTGTCATTCTTGCTGCTAAAAGTAACCCTGGATAAAGGGGATATACTGGGTACCAAATATGTCTAAAAAATATATTTATGGCAGCCTTTTGATCATGACCAAGCCCTAGTTTTTCTCCACTTTCCCCTACCATGGGAGCAGATAAAATGGCACCCCCGGGCACAGTTAATAATCCAATTAAACTAGGAATAGCCATCATAAGCATTTTACTTCCACCTAGGATAGATACCAGGGAAGAAATCATTAAATCTAAAGAACCTGTCATTTTCATTATGTAACCAAGTAAAGAGATTAAAAAAACCACTAAAGCCAATTCAATAAAGGTATCTGATATGGCTGCCAATTTAAATGCCTCTAATGTTTCTACAATTGTCATCTTGCTAAAAATACTTACAATTAGAGCCCCTATTACCATGGCCCAACCTACATTGACATGTTTCCTAACTAAATAGACAATTACTACTAAGCTTAATGCTACACCTAAGATTCCCAATACTACCTCTCCTAACTTAATATTATGTTATTTTAATTATAAACTATTCTTATGGGTCTGGGTAGTGGGTGGTGGGAATTTAGTAATGGATAAATAAAAAGAGTGGCTTTGCCACTCTTTTTTAAATTGATACTTTTGTGTCAATTATTGTTTTACCCTCTAATCCTAACTTTCTAAATAAGAGGGGTGCAAAATATGCTGCCCAAAGTCCTATGATTCCATATCTTATAACGTCAGCTAGCATATCAAAGGGGATGATTGGAACTAGAATGGCCTTTAGTCCAACTCTCAAACCAAAGAACACTGCTATACCCAATGCCACCTTGGCAACATGTTGCCACAATGCTCCTTTAGGATTAAATCCTATTTTTTCACTTTCCAATTGATACCCCACCAATAGACCCATGGAAAAACCCACTAGCATTGAATTGTCATGGCCCTTCGATAGCAAAAATAGTGGTGGAACTAAGATTGATAACAATAGTTTAGTTCTTTTAGAAAGCACCACTATTTTTTTTGATATTCTTTCATAGTATAAATTGAATAATACCAATACAACCAACCCAAAAAATATACCTCCAACAATATCTGTGAGGTAGTGTAACCCTAAATACATCCTTGATAGGGCAACTAAAAAAATTAGTATTACAGAACAAATGGTAAACCATGTCTTTTTAACTTGTAAGGACATATAACCCCAAAAGCTTAATGTACCTTGGGTGTGACCACTGGGGAAAGCATTTCCAGGGGCTGAGTACGCTGCAAGGACCCTTACCTCATCAGCTGACGGTCTAGGTACATTGGCAATTGCCTTTATAGTGGAATTTACATATGTTGTGGCGATGATAAACAGTGCAAATTTGAAGGTAAATCTTTTGTTGTAACACCAATAAAATATAGGTATTGTAATCATATAATACTCTGCGTTTCCTATGGTTGTTATGATACTAAAGAATGAGTCCCAAAAACTGTTTGAAAACTGTTGTAGCCATAAAATAAAAGTTACATCCTGCATTTAATCACTCCTCTTATATGAATACTAATTAATTCTACTTATTTATAGTAAAAACCTGCTTTATTAAAATGTTATTTTCTGCTTATATTTACATAATTTAATATACATATGTATTAAAATAACCCTTAAATTCTGTATTTAAGGGTGTTATAATATACCTATATAAGTTTTGAATTCTAAAGGGAGAGGGTATGAAATGTTCAAGAAGTTTATGATTTTACTGTTGGTAGGACTTTTATTTTTAGCTGGGTGTACTGGAGGAGAAGTTGTTCAAGACCCCACTGATGGGGACAAGCCCATAGATGCTGAACAACCCAATGAAGAACCCAATGAAGAACCTGTGGAGGATATTGATTTTGATGTGGTTAAACCAAACGAGGCTGGGCAAATAATGGTGCTAATGTATCACCAAATTGGCCCTGTGGAGCGTGAATGGATTAGGACTCCAGATAACTTTCGTAAAGATCTACAAGCACTTTATGACAACGGCTACCGTCTAGTATCTCTTAAAGATGTCCTAAGTGGAAATATATCAGTTGAGGCTGGATACACCCCTGTGGTAATCACCTTCGACGATGGAACAGAAGGACAATTTAGGTATATTGAAAAGGACGGAGAATGGGTAATTGACCCTGACTCAGCTGTTGGTATCCTATTAGAAATGAATGAGAAAAACCCAGGATTGGGCACAGCAGCTACCTTCTATGTTAACTCAAACCCTTTTAGACAACCTCAACATGTGGAAAGAATGTTAAAAGAACTGATTTCCTTTGGTATGGATATCGGTAATCATACATTGACACATCCTAATTTAAGTAGAGATGTGAAGACAAAAGAGGAAATGGAGCGTCAAATGGGTGCATTGGTTAAAGAAATTCAACGCTATCTTCCAGATTACGAAATTGATTCTTTGGCATTACCCTTTGGAGGAGTACCCCCAGAGGAAATGTTCCCATATGCAGTAAAGGGTAGCTATCAAGGAACAGATTATCACAATAAAGGTATATTGCTTGTGGGTTCAAACCCAAGCCAATCTCCTTTCCACAAGGACTTTAATCCCATGAGAATTCCGAGGATTAGAGGAGAAGATCCAATGCAATATGGCTATATATACTACTGGATGGATTTCTTTGATAGAAATCCTAACCTTAGATACATCAGTGATGGTAATCCTAACTACATCACGGTACCTGAAGCAATGCTGGACAAAGTAGACCCCAATAGATTTCCAGATAAGCAAATTAGAAGTTATTAAATTAAAATGACCTCCCATTTAGGGAGGTCATTTTAATTACTTTAAGATATACTGTCCAAACTCTTTACCAAAATCCTTGCATTTTTCTAGGGTTTCCTTTGATGGGGAAAACTTTTTTTCTAAAGGCTCAAAGGGTACTTTGAAGCTCATTATCTTAAGTAGGCTATCGGCCATTTTTATGCCTTCACCACTCCATCCATAGGATCCAAAGGTTCCTGCTATTTTACCCATGTTGGCCATGGGGTCTATAACTGAAAATACATCCCATAGGGGTTTAACCATGCTTTTGTTTATGGTGGGTGAGCCAAACAAAATCCCTTTGGAAACTGATATGGCCTCAGCTATATCATGCAGTGGTTCTTTTTCCGCATCTATCATTCTAATTGTTACACCTTCCACCTGCTGTAGACCTTCCATGATACTTAAAGCCATTTTTTCTGTGTTTGTGTAGGCACTTAAGAAAATAACAGATACTTGATTTTTATTGCGTTTATCATTATCCCTTTTAGCCCAATTATAATAATGCTCCCTTTGGTAGCTTCCTTCTTCTAAAATGGGGCCATGGGAAGGTAGGGTTTTTTCTATGGGTAAGTTCTTGATTTTCTCTAGGGCATTTAATACATGGGGTGCAAAGGGATGCATGATGGCATCATAATAATGTCTAAAAGCTTCGGCGTAGTCTTCCCCTTGGGATGCCTCGGGTTCAATGGCACAGTAATGGGAGCCAAAACCGTCACATGTGAAAAGTAGTTTATCCTCTTCACTATATGTGAACATGGTATCAGACCAATGTAAAAAGGGTGCCGTTATAAACCTTAATGTCCTACTACCAATATTTAATGTCTCTCCATCTTTTATCACATGGGACTTAAAATCTCTGTTAACCTGTTCTTGTAGGAATATCTGAGCTGCCTTTGTGGAGTATACTTCTATATTAGGATTTATTTCCAATATATAGCGTAAACAACCAGCGTGGTCGGGCTCAGTGTGATTTATGACAACTATATCTAAGTCTTTGATATCCACCAGGGTTTGGAGCTTTTCTAGAAATTCACCTTTAAAATTCGGTTTTACTGTGTCAATTAAGACCTTTTTTTCATCATCTATAAAATAACTGTTATAGGTACTTCCATAGGGAGTTTTCATTATGATGTCAAAGGTACGAAGATCTGGATCTAAAACCCCTGTCCAATACACTTTATTAATTATTTCAAATGGTTGCTTCATATAAACATTCACCTCTTATTGATAATTATTCTCGTTATTAGTATAGCATATGCATGGATAAATTAAAACTATTACCCTAATATGTTGTACGTAAATATTGGAAATAATTCATAGTGGGTGGGGTAAATGACATAGCCCTTCGGGCTTACGACTTTTGTGGGTTGCCTTATTTGGTCGTACGGGCGCTTCGCGCTTACGGTGGTTGTTATTTTTGTGGGTCTTTAGACAATGGTCTCAGATTTAACTGTTTATATACTGCTCTTTTGCTCTGTCATAAAGCTCTCGGTTTAATTACTGTACGTTATGTTTTGTCCAAAATCTCGCGGTCTATATAATGTACTTTCTAAGGTCTATTTAATAAATTGTATACGCATTTTGTTTTTATTTAGTGAAATATAGTGTGATAAAGACCTCATCACTAACTTTCTTTAAGAGGTTCTGCACTATATTAAAGTCTTAGAGAAAATAGCTTAATTTCTTAATTTAAAACGAGTAATCTACTCCAGACACACTAGACATATCCATAGCTATAATATTGATTGTAATCCAAAACCCACCAATAAAAATAGACCAACAAAACAATCCCCAATGCCGTGGTATCAGTGGTGGCTTTCATATTAGCCCTAGCTCTGTGGTAGCCGTGTTACTATTAACTTACTTCCTCCCAAAGACCGCCCAAGCAAAAGCATGGGCTACGGTGGCAATAGTTTATAACTGCTATTCCTCTCTAGACACTCTAATTATATCTGTAGCTTTACTACAGATAGTAATCTAAAACCCACCAATAAAAATAGACCAACAAAACAATCCCCAATGCCGTGGTATCAGTGGTGGCTTTCATATTAGCCCCAGCTCTGTGGTATCCGTGTTACCACGAACATATCCATATAAAAAAACTGGTCAATATGACCAGTTTTATAGGTACTTGCTCTCTTTTAAATAGGCTAAAGCCTGTTCTTTATCCTCTGGGGCTACCATTATTACAGGTCCTGCACAGCCCATGCCTGTTTCAGCGTAGATTTTGTTCTTCCATAATACTGATACCCCATCTTCTAGTTGAAGGATGTCTATCCCTGTTATTTCTACGGTAACAGGCTTTGCTTGAGGCTTTTCTATTTTTTCTTCTTGAACTGCAGTTTGTTTTAATCCTTCCAGTTCTTTTTGTAGTCCCGCTTTTTCTGCCCTTTTAAATTCTTCTTTTGCCACTTCTAATAAATTATTTCTAGCTAGCTCAAAGGTGTATTGCAGTGCCCCTTTTACCACTGGTGCCCCTGATGCCCTTGAAATAATGGATATTATGTTTTTCATGTCTTTACCAATTCCTGGTCCATATCCCCATCCTAAGGTTTCATAATTACCACCGGTGGTAAAACTGGAGAATATCTTCATTAAGAGGTTCCCTGTGAGGGTATCACATACCATTACATCACAGCTACCGTTTAATAGGTCGTTACCCCGCATCACTGACCCGCCATCTTGCCTGATACTTTCAGCTAAAGTGAATTCCATGCCGTTATCCTGAAGGGTTGAAAGTATTCTTTCCACTTGACGGGAACCTTCTACATTTAGTACCCCTAAAGTAGGTTTTTTTATTCCTGACCCTTTAGCTGCAATTATGCCTAAAATACCATTTAGCACCATGGCTTCTACCCTATTAGCTGATGTTGTGCCTGTGGTAGTGGCAATATACATGGCTTTTCCCTTGGCAGGGGTAATCACTTTACCCACGGTGGATATACCTAAGGGGAAATTGTAATGGAGGGTTACTGCCCCTTTTACTTCTCCTGTAGCCAGTAAATCCTCGAGAATTTTATGAGCCTCTTTTTCACACTCAGTCACATGTTGCTCTAAGGGGGCATCGGATTTCGGCCCAATTAGAACAACATCTAGCATGGGATTTTCCTTTGTGGCCATTATGGCACCTTCAACAAGTTCATTATAGCCCAGCTCACTTCCTATGGTGGTAAGGGCTATTTTTGTTTTTTTTATGGATATATTGTCATCTAAATAGTCTGCTATGTTTTTTAGGGTGTTTGCCACTTGTAATTTATCTTGCATTTATTCTCACCCCCTATTGTTGACTAAACTTATCTGCAACTTCTCGTAGTGCCTGAGCCAATAATTTATTGAGATCCACAGAAGACTTCTCTTCTTTCCCTTGACCTTTATTTGCTTCAATAACAAAGGAAACACCATCAAATTGATTTGTCATACGAGCTAAGAAAAGGCTGCCTTTTCCTATAATCATAGCCCTTTGTATTTTATTTTCTAATATTTCGTTAACACAGTGACCAACATATGGTACCCCTGAAGGAATATGTCCTTGGGTAGGTGCATAGCCTGGCATTCCGTGTTTTTTTACAAAGGAGTCGATGTCAGTTCTTTCTATATCACCACGTTTTACCCCAAGGGCTGCTATCATTTTATAATTGGCCTTGGGTACATCCCCTGCCCCTGCAGGTTCTGTCAACTCTGGGTTTTGCATTTCCACGGAATAACTATCTATCTGATTTATTTTTAGATCCCACTTATCTAGGGGGTCTGTCACTATACCTTTAATAACTGCTTGGGGTGATGAGCCAGCTCCTATGGTATGTTTACCCACAATATCAGTTCTGATTATGGGGTTAACACCGTCATTTTCCGTTATAAGGATTGCAAAAGCACCTAGCATATCTTCTAACACAGGCATTCCTTTGTTAACATGATCTTTACCATTCATACCTAATTTCGCAGTGGCTCCCCCTGCCACAACCACAACATTTTTATATATACCAGCCTTTACAAGGGCAGCGGCATTTAAAATAGCATGGGCAGGTGCCGCACAAAACGCTCGTATATCGGAACCTGTGGCATTTATACAGCCCGCTACTTCCCCAACGGCCTTGGCGAAGTTTCCACCACCCCTTTGATTCATATCCCCACATGCTTCCTCAGAACATTCGATAATATAATCAACTTCACTTAATGGGAATTGCGCAATTTTTTCAAGGTGCAATAATGCTAATACTGCAGATGCCTTAGCAACTAGGTTTTCTAAGATAACATGGGCATTTAGGTTCTTATCACTTTCGTGGGCCCTTTTCACACAGCCAACGATTTTACCACCTAAAGTTAATGGTTCTCCGTTATTGTTTAATCCTTTATTTATTTCTTCTTCTGTCGAAAACTTATCAAGCTTGTTTAGATTTAGTTTTGAAAGCACAGGATGTTCTAGGAGTTTTTCTTTTATCATAATAGAGAAACTTTCGTTTAATAAGACTAAGTCAAAGGCATCACAAATCTTGATCAAACCATAGAACTCATCCTCTGGCATTATTTCACCCATGGGAGCAAAGCGTTCAGCTTTTTCCATGGGGTTTTGATACCATGGCCTAGGGATATTTTCTAACTCTTTGGGATTGATCCCCCCTATATACGCTTGATTCGGTGGGTATTTAACGGCATCTTCATATTTTCTAAGATGCTGTGAAAGTTTTGCTAGATAAGGACTATTGGGATCCTTATCTTTATCTTGGGTCTGGGTGGTACCTTGGGTTATCAATAGATTAGGGCTGTGTATCAAGCTATATGCCGCTGCTTTAATACTAGGAAAAGCCATTTTTAGCACCTCCATATTTCTAATAAAAGGGGAGAAATCAGGTCGGGTTTTGATTTTAATCTTCGAACACGGTCTGTCCGTGAACTTCAATGGTTAAGGCTTTTAAAGCCTTCTTAACAATTTCCATCCTAAGCACTTTTTCTTCTTCTAAGGTTTTTACTGGATTTCCTAATGGGTGAGGTATGGCAATGGCTGGTACTATTCTATTTGCTCCCACCGTTAAGGAAATTGGTACCACTGTACAGATATGAACAACAGGTATACCTGCCCTCTCGATTTCTTTAACCATCGTTGCACCGCAACGAGTACAGGTGCCTCAGGTGGATGTTAGTATAACTGCATCAACACCGTCTTTTACCAATTCTTCACCGATATTTTTCGCAAAGGCCTTGGCATTTGCCACAGATGTACCATTACCTACTGTTGTGTAAAAGTATTGGTGTAGTGACCCTATTTCTCCTTGGGCTTCTAGCTCCCTCAATACATCCACAGGTAGTACCCTGTCACTGTCTTCATTGGCATATACAGGGTCATATCCACCATGGGCAGTTTCATGGGTGATATCTGTTAGATTATTGAACTGTGAGATGTCGTATTTGCCAAACTTTGAAGCACTGGAGGATTCGATTCTGTCAGGGTTACCTTTAGGAACAATACCCCCTGATGTAACTAAAGCAATTTTAGCCTTAGACAAATCAGTGATGGGCTGATTGGGTGCCACCCTATCAAAGTTAGGCATTGGGTACTCAGTTTTAAAATCTTCACCCTTTAACTTTGCTACTAGCATATCCACTGCTCTCATGGAGCCACGCTTTTGGGCAAAGTAGTTTTTTCTAATGCCCCTTTCATAGTAGCCATCAGTTTCTGGATTAAGTTCCGTGTTTTGAATTAATTTTTTAGCTATATTTGCCATACCATTTACTGCTTGACCCATACCCCTGGCAGAGTCAGATGCTTTAAAGAAATAACCAAATTTCGAGTACATCTCAACCCCTGGGTTTTCTTGATACATTCCTCCTACCACAGGGATGGATAGCTTATCAAATACAGCCTTTGCCACTGCGCCACATGCAACCCCATATCTAGCTGCATTAAAGGCAGGGCCACAAATCACCATATCAGGATTTTGGCTAGCTATAAGGTCCACAACCTCTTTAGATACTTCTTCGATGTTTTCATTGAAGTAAGAGTCTCCACAAATAACTGTGGCAACTATTTCAATGTTTTCTCCTAATTGTCCTTGTAAAGCCATTCCAGGTCCTACTACTCCTTCTTTAAGCATTGGACCTATATCTGCTTTATCTTCCCCACCAATTTGTCCGAAGAACTGGTTTAGATAATGCACCACTCGGATTTTGCTCAAGATACTTCCCTCCCTTTTACAGATATTTACAGAACTGCTCCCTATATGTTTTCACTTCATTGGTTATCTCTTCTACTTCTAGTACCATTTCCATCATACTTACTTGATCATCGTAAACACCTGGGTCTACAAAACCTTTTACTTCATTTTCAAAAATATGAAATACAAGAAGTCCCAACTGGACTCCTGCCAATGGACCCGCATAGGTTGGATCTCCATTTGTTACTGTTTCCGCAGCTAGACCAGAAGCTTCCGCTTCTGCTCCTCCTAGGATTACAACAACATTTTCTCCACCGTGCTTTTCAACCAAATCCTTAATGCGGTTTTGGTTTTCTAGATCCATGGCTCCTGCAGCCGTTCAAACAAAACATTCAGTGGTGGTAAAGACTACATCGCCGCCCACAGATCTAATGCATTCTTCTATGGCGGGACCTGGAATTCCATCTCTATCACCAAGGATAATAAATTTCTTATCCTGAAACATGAATAATTCCTCCCTTTTATAAGTTTTTAGCTGACAATTTGTTAAAGCCTAATTCATTGGTTGCCCCTGTAATTGCTTGAATTTCAACGGTTATAGTTCCATCTGACCTTAGACTGCCATCAAATCCCCCCGCAATTACATCAGCAACATCTTGGAAACCAATGATTTTATCCATCTTTGGTAAAGTAATCACTTCATTGGCATTTCCTGCAGTCACCACTGCGTCAGCTAATTTGTTAGCGTCCGCTAATGATTGACTTGCACCATCTCTACCTGCATATTCATCGGTTACCAGTACAGTTTTGACACCTTTGTTTTCTATCTTTGTACAATTCATAATAAGGTCTGTATCTGGATTGCCAAAGCCTTCTTCTGAAATAATTGCACCGTCTACACCCAAGGTCTCAACTAGTTTTGCTGTAAAGTTTGATGAACGCACTTTGTCTAGTAAAGTTACATTTTCATTGGTGATGATAACACCCACAAAATTAATATCTTTACCATGCCTTTCGTATAGGTCATGGATTATTGGATTGTTTAAATGGTGATATGTTGTATTCTTATCACAGGCAGAAACACAGTTACCACTTATGATTGCTCCATCCATGATTTCCGTTGGCTTCATCAGAGTAGGTAATATTCTTTTTGCATCTACACCATATACATAGGTGTCATGTAACAAGCCTTGGCTTTGAAGCATATAAACATATACTACCTTTGGAAGGTCTTTATATTTTGCATAGGATTCAAATAGATTTAGGGACTCGAATTCTTGATAGTCTTTTACTATGGCATCCTTAGCTGCCTTGCCTAGGTACTCTGCAGCTTTTAATCCAACCATTCTCACTGCCACTTCGTGTTCATGCTGTTTTAGTCCCTCAATTGGCTGACAGTTAATTACAACATTTAAAGTCTTGGAAAACGGTGAATACTCTGCACCTATACCGGTCATATCTATAATACCTTCTTGGAAACCCACTATTTTACCTGTGGTTACCACTGTTACCCCTTTTAAAACATGGGTAGTACCAGATCCAACTATTTCTGGCTTTCCTAAAAATCCTGGGAAAATATTACTTTCTGAATCCACTTTTACCCTTGGTTCTATTACATCTTTTACTGGAATAATCCTCACGGACTCCCCTGGTTTTGCCAAGTCGATATCTATGTTGGCTAACCGTGGATCGTTACTAACAGCTTCTAACAACTCTTGTTTGTTAATTGTTAAAACTGTCCCTGAAACTAGGGTTTTTTCTCCAAATACCACATCTGTGATCATTACATTACCTAACTTTAGTGACATCCTTTCACCCCCTAAATTTACAAAATATCTGTAATCTTTTGTTCCACATCCATAATGGTAAATTCACTACTAAGCTCCCATATCTTCTCACCATCTTTGTACATAATGATTGTGGGCAGTCCCATAACCTTCTGTCCAATGGCAAGGCGACGGTTTTCTAAAATATTAAGCTTACTAAACTTAATTTGAGAACCGTATTTTTCTGAAAGCTTAATGACATCGGGCATAAGTTCTAAGCAAGGTTCACACTTAGTACTCCAGTAATCAACCAAAACCAATCCCTTAGCATCTAATACTTCCTCTTGGAAATTTTCTTTGTTTAGTTCTAACAAGTTTTTCACCTCCTTATAATTTTTATAAATCTATAGTTTTAGGAAAATCTTTAATTTCTTCTATTTCTTCTATCCTTCTTATCACCTCACCATCTTTAAATAGTAATAAAGATGGTATGGTGTTAATGTTAAATCTTGTTTTTATTCTCATATTTTTATAGGTGTCTATTTTTACCAATTTGCTTTTATCTTGATCCATTTGTTTTTCAATTTCTGATACTAAGTCTATACACTCTTGATTGCCTGGACTCCAAAATAGCACTGATACAGGCTTTTCTTGGGACAGTACCTCTTGGTGAAACATCTCTTCTTCATGGATATATTTTTCTGCCACCACAGCGGCTATGGCTCCATCGGCTGCGGCAGTAACAACCTGCCTTAAATACTTTTGTCTTACGTCCCCTACGGCTAAAATACCATCCACAGATGTTTCCATCATTTCATTTGCAATTATATATCCTCTGTCATCTAACTCAACCACTCCTTTTAAGAAGTCAGTTTTAGGGACTGTGCCCACAAAGATAAATACCCCATTAGTTTCTAGCTCTGTTACGTTACCTGTTTTTAGATTTTTTATTCGAACAGATTCCACCAATCCATCACCTTGTATCTCATCAAGGACACTGTTCCAAACAAATTCTATTTTAGGGTTTTGATATGCCCTTTCTTGAATAATTGGAGTGGCATCTAAAACCCCTTCATCATGTATAACTATTATTGTTACTTTATTGGCAAATCTGGTTAGGTAGATAGCCTCTTCTATGGCTGCATCCCCATTTCCCACAACCACCACATCTAAATCTTCAAAAAAGTCTGCATCGCATGTGGCACAATAGCTGACTCCCTTACCCCTTAGGGCTCCTTCACCCTTTACTCCCAAAACCCTAGGCTCTGCACCAGTGGAGATCACTATGGATTTTGTTAGGTATTCACCATTTCTAGTTATAATTTTCTTAGTAAAACCTAGGTTGATAATGTCCTTAACTTCATCCTTAACAAATTCTGTGCCAAAATGTCTTGCATGTTCCTCCATCTGTTTCATAAGTCCAGGCCCCGTTGTTCCCCCAAAAAAACCTGGGTAGTTTTCCATCTCTTCTGTGGTGGCAGCTTGGCCACCGAGCCTTCCCTTCTCAATAATTAAGGTCTTAAGTTTAGACCTAGATGCGTAAATTCCTGAGGTTAATCCCCCCGGTCCACCACCTATTATAATAATGTCATAAACCATTTTCTTTCCTCCCTTTATTTAAATTGAATTTCCTTTTGTGCCTCAATAAAAACACCATAATCTATTTCCTGATAGTCCCTTGCCACTTGTTCTGTTATTCTAACGGGTTCTTTAAATTGACTAGCCTTTTGGATTGAATTTTCCATTATCTCTAGATCCCTAAAGCTCAATTCTTGGGATTCCACAAGGATGAGGGTTTTGAATAAATTAGGATAGGGCTTTATACTGGTTACCAATGGATGATTTATAAGTCTATAACCTTTATGTACTAGATCCCTGCCTTTTTCCAATACCTCCATTAGGGTATTTGTGCTTGTATATTCAATGGCCTTATCAATGAAATACTCTTTTACCACAGGATTGTTTGTGATTGTTATAACTTTCATTTATTCCCTCCTAACATTGCTTTTTTTATATGGAGTTTATTTATTTAAACAAAAAAGACAATGACTAATAGATAGCCATTGTCTCTGTCCTTAGTACCTGAGAGATTTCCCCCATTAAGGGTTGCTCCTTCGGTGTCCTTACGGACTTTCCAGAGTTAGGTCCCACTGCGGTCCTTTTTGCCTGAGAGTTTTATTCTGTCAGTGGCAGCTAACAGAAATTGCTCCTTCGGCGCTACATAAGTAGACTCTCCCGCACTAATCATCCCTAATATGTGAAATTTTTAACTTACATTACACTATATAATATTCTAACTCTTCTTAATAATTCCTTCTTTTTAGATTCATATTTTTTTATATTATGTATAAGAAAATGTTATGAATGTGCATATGCTTTTAAAAATCACCACCACTAACACCACTTACCACCATCATAGGAGAACTGAAATAGGGGCACCACTTTGATAGCCATCTGTGGGTATGGGTTTATTCTCCTATACCCATGGTAGCCCATGCTTTAGCTTGGGCGGTTATGGGGAATGGGATTAATTCATGGTAACAC
>CAYYRM010000021.1:0-22033 GCA_964474005.1 uncultured Eubacteriales bacterium | reverse complement strand
TCTACGATTTTTCTTCTAGCTTTTTCATCTGGAGCATCGTGAAATTCTTTTATACTCATGGATAAAGGCACTTAAGTTTGATCTTTTTTTCCTATAATCCTGCCATCTTTTACGGCTGGTGATCTGAATATAAAACATTACCAGTGCCAAAAATGGTAACATGACCAAAGCTGCTAATCCTAATCTCCAATTCATGAAAAGCATAATTGCTACCACTGCCACCAGTGTAATGGCATCGGGTATTAGACTTGTTATGCTATTGGTAAATAGGTCTGCTAGGGAGTTTACATCTCCAATGATTCTAGCAAGTATTTTACCCACTGGCCTACTGTCAAAGAAAGAGAATGATAATTTTTGTATGTGGGTAAAAAGCTGTTGTCTAATTTTAAGAAGTATATCACTGGAAACCTTAGACATAATTAGAATCCTGTATTTTGCACAGTACATGGCAATAAAGTTTATAATTGCCATGGTTATACCTAAAATAGTTAACCCCCTCATATCTCCTTGGGCGATATAATCTTTTATGGCAAGTCTCATTAGCAGTGGATTTGCTAGGGATACTGTAATAACCACTGCCATTAGGATCAATGTTGTTATTACTTGTTTACCATATGGTTTTAGATAGGTACTTAAGCGTCCTATTATTTTTATATTGACCGTTTCCTTTAGCTGTTCATCTTCACGGGATATATTTTTAGCCATTTTAGATCACCTCTTCATGTTGGCCTTCTATGTCTTTAAACTGCTCACAGAAGATCTCGTAATATCTTCCTTTTTTCCATAATAGGGACTTGTGTGTTCCCCTTTCAACGATTTCCCCTTTATCAACTATAATAATTTCGTCTGCGTTTTTTACAGCTGATATTCTGTGGGCAATGATGAACTTTGTCATTTCACTTCGTTTATCCAGTGCCTTTTGGATTTCATATTCTGTTTCCATATCCAAGGCAGATGTAGCATCATCCATGATAAGTACCTTACTATTCTTTAATAGTGCCCTGGCTATGGAGATTCTTTGTTTCTGTCCTCCGGATAAACCTACCCCCCGTTCTCCTATGACGGTATGGTATCCATCTTCCATTTCTTTTACAAATTCTTCAACCTGGGCAGCCCTTGCTGCTTCCATGAATTCTTCCTCAGTAACCACTTCAGTTGAAAAGGCAATGTTTTCTTTGATGGTATCAGAAAACAAGAATGTATCTTGCATAACAACTGATATATTGTCCCTTAACACCTTGAGGTCCATTTCCTTTACGTTAACCCCATCAAAAAATATATTCCCTTCAGTACAGTCATAGTACCTTCCTATTAAGTTAGTTATGGAGCTTTTTCCAGCTCCTGTGGTTCCCATTATGGCCACAGTGGAGCCAGGTTCCACCTTTATGTTTATGTTTTTTAGCACATATTCATCGTTGTACTTAAATGAGACGTTATCAAATACAACTGAACCCTTAATAAATTCTGGAGTTTTTGGATTTTCTGGGGTTGTAATGGTAGGAACTATATCTATTATAGAAAATACCCTTTTAGCCGATGCGTTACATCTAGCAATTAAGTTCGTTAACCAACCCATCAATCTCATTGGCCATATTAACATCATTATATATCCATTAAATTTTACAAGCTCCCCTAAGGTGATTTGGCTATTCACAACAAACATTCCACCAACAGATATTACCACTATTAACACTAGGTTTGATAAAAATTCTATAACTGGATGATATTTCGCCCAAACTCTGGCTTGTTCAATGTTTAGCTTGTAATTCTCTTCGTTTTGTTTAAAGAATTTTTCCATTTCATGTTTTTCACGACCAAAGGCCTTTACAAGCCTAACACCTGCTAAATTCTCTTGGGCTGTGGTGTTTAGTACTGCACTTTGGTCACTTAGTTTTTCATATGCTTCCCCTATTTTTTTCTCTAATCTCAAAGCTAAAAATAGCATGGGGGGCATTGTTAACAGACAAATTATTGCTAGCTTCCAATCAATGGTGAAAAGCATGAAGGTTGCTAAGATAATATATAGAATCTGCTCGATGAAGAATAATATAGCAAAGCCCATGGCATTCCATATATTTGTAACATCCTCTGTGGTCCGAGACATTATTTCCCCTGTGTTCACACCATCAAAATAGTCAAAGGGAAGTTTTTGAATGTGATTAAATAAATCACTTCTGATATCTAAGGTTACTTTGGAACCAGCGTAGTCAAATAAAAATTCCCTCATGTAACCAAAAATAGCTCTACCCACTGTTATACCTAAGAAAGCCAGTAGTAATCCATTTAGGATCTCGAATCTAGCATCCTTTATGACATCATCAATTATCCTCTGGGTTATTATGGGATTAAACATATCTAAGCCTATGGCAATAAACATTGATACTATAGGTATTAAATATAATAGCTTGTATTTCCATACGTATTTAAGTATTCGTTTCATCTTTATTCCTCCCCGTTCTAGGTCAAATCTAAGGCCTTCTTTGAGAAACCTTCATTGTATTTAGACAAGAAAAAACCATGGGTGTTATCCCATGGTTTAAGCCCCTTAATGAAAAAGGGTACAAAAAGGCCATGGGTGTATAGCCCATGGCCTTAAGAGTCAAGTTAATTTAACTGATCTTTAAGATCTGTTAGATTGAAGCTTCCTCAAAAAAGGCAGGGCTATCCTGTGTTAGGTCAGACATTCCTTGGATTCTTCTGCTTGTCATTCTGATTCTTAACTTAATCATACTTCCCTACCTCCTTCTAATAGTTTTTTAAATCCTCTTTTATTCTAATTCAGTTTATGTTGCAAGTCAACAAATAAGTCTATTTATTAATAATTGTTAATAAATGGTGTGAGTTTTAACGAAGATTAGGTTTACAATCTCACAGTACTTAAATATTGCAAATGGGTTATAATAATGTTATATGTATTTAGGAGGTAAACTATGTTCCGTTTTTGGATTCCAGCTATAACTATTGCTTTATCATCCTTGGTTGTTGTACATGTACGGCCTCATATTAAGGAAAGTAAATCTAGCTATTACATCTATTATGTTTTTTTGTTTGTTATAATAGCTGTGATTTTATTTATGTTAGGTTTTGAGATTGGACGTATATTGATTAATTGATAACTATTTAGAGGAGGTTGTTTATGAAGACAAATACTTTAGTACAGGCAGCTATTATTGCCGCTATATATGTGGTATTGGTTTGGGCATTTGCTCCAATAAGTTACGGACCTATGCAAATTAGGATCGCTGAGGCACTAACTGTATTACCCTTTTATTTCCCTGCGGCTATACCAGGATTATTTGTTGGTTGTTTTATAGCCAATTTATTCAGTGAAGCTGGTCTTTTAGATGTGATATTTGGTAGTTTAGCCACTTTAATTGCAGCTTATATTACATATAAAGTCCCCAAGAAATGGCTGGCACCATTGCCCCCAGTTTTAGTAAATGTCATTATTATCCCTGTTGTGTTGTATTACGCCTTTGATTTTCCCTATTGGCTAATGGTAAGTGGTGTTTTTATGGGTCAAGTAATAGCCTGTTATGGTTTGGGTTATCCGCTGTTATTAGTTTTAGATAGGTTTAAAGTAAGGTGACTTTAATAAAAACAAAAGCAAAAAAGCAAAGGACCTTTAGGCCCTTTGCTTTTTTGCTTAAACATTAATTTCAATTTTTGCTAGTTTATCATCATGAAAGACCCCATATACCCTATGCAGTTTATCCTTCATGGTGGAAAACACTAAAATATTCTCTTTATCACCTTCCTGCAAGGGAAGATTAGTATAAGTGTAATCAGGCTTGTAATTCTCACCTAATTGTTTAGAGATTTGATCATATGTGTTATTTGTCCATATAAAAAACGAAGCTTTTTCCTCTTGGTTTAAAAAGGTCTTAATACCCCTTTCTAAGTTTTCAGTTATGGATTGTAGGAATTTTGATGTCATTTCAGAATCCTCTATATAGTCCAGTTCAAGCTTTTCCTTAATTTTTTCCGCAATCTCTTTATGTTTTTTGCTAAAGATCATTCCAACCCTTTCTGTTCCTTGAAATTGGAATTTACTTTTAAAGTTATTGGTGTCTACTAAGCAAATGGTTCTTGAAACCACTGGTATCTGCCCTAATAGTCTGCGCTCACCTTTTACATCAATATCCCCTAGCTCGGCCTTTATTATATTCTTAACATTACCTTTTTTTCTTAGGGTAATTTTCAAAGGAAAATTACCTGGATTTAACCCCTTTAATTCTATGGTCCCTTCTGGTAGTTTCTTTAAAAAGAAAGGGTCACATATTAACATTTCACCTGTGGTTATTTCAAGTTCTCCAAGGTTCTCCACCTCTATCTCGGAAAACAGGATGCTTCGCATAAAGCCAAAGGGTATCAGTGTCAATACTATGTTTAATAAAGCCCCAACCACAATACCTTCTATGGCGTATTGGCCTATCCCTTGGGTAAATCCCTCGGTTAAGATAGACCAAGCTGCACCCATTCCAAGACTTGTTCCCACAAATACAATAACGTAAACTATAATATTTAAAGGCCCGTTTAGCTGTTTTTTTGCCATTAATAATCCTCCAAACCAGTAAGTACTTAGTTATTTTTCGGACATGAAGTTCTCAATTTCCTCAACGGTTTTAATGATATCCTTAGATAGGACTTCAAACCCCTTTTCAGTCACTAAGACATCGTCTTCAATCCTAACCCCGATCCCTTCTTCTTCTATATATAGCCCAGGTTCAATGGTAATGACCATACCTGGCTCAAGCTTTGCAAACCTATCACCCACATCGTGGGTATCCAATCCTAAAAAGTGACCAACACCATGATAATAGTATTTTCCCAGTTCCCCTATGTCTTTAATTAGTCCCAGCTGTATACAGCCCTTCGCCAGGATTTCTTTTGTATAATCATTTAGTTCTTGAAATGTAACACCTGGCTTTACAAGTTTTGTTGTTTCTTCTAGAGCTTTTAGAACCACTTCATAAACATCCCTTTGTCTTTTGGTAAACTTACCATTTATGGGTATGGTTCTGCTTATATCTGCACAGTAATATTCAAATTCTGCACCTAAGTCAAAAAGGATTAAATCTCCGTCTGATAGTGGAGAATTATTTTCTTCATAGTGAAGAACAGTGGCATTTTTCCCACTGGCTGCTATGGTGTGAAATGCCTTTTCCTTAGCTCCCAATTTTTTTATTGTAAAATCAAAATGAGCCTCCAACTGGTATTCATACTGCCCCCCATGACAGTTTCTCATTAATGCCTTTATCCCATCCCCCGTTATATCTATGGCCTTTTTAATTTTCCCTATTTCTTGGGGGTCTTTTTTCATTCGTAGCAATGAGATTTCATTGTATATGTTATCAATGTTCAATTGAGGGTATTTTTCTTTTATCCCCTTGGCAAATTCAAAGGCTTTGGTAGGTGTTGAATTAAAGCTTCTTTTTTCCAGATCAAGATATAGCTGAGATATTCTGTTACCATATACCTCTTGGTGCACTATGTTGTCAAAATCCTCCAGATACTTTATTTTATCTATGCCAGATCTAGCCGTTGCTTCTTGTGGGGTCATCCTCTTACCAATCCATTTTTCTAAAACTGAATCAGATTTTTCTATGAAGAGGGTTTCTGAAACCTTACCCCTTGTTTTACTTAACACATAAATTGCTTTGTCTTTATCAATACCAGTTATATAGAAGAAATTCCTATTTGGAGTAAAACCATAGTGCTGATCTGCACTTCTTTGGGGCGCCTCCCCTGCAAATAGTACCACCATTGAATTTTCTTCTAGGATATTCGCTAGTTTTTTCCTATTATTACTGAAAAACTCTATGTTCATTTTTTCTACCTCCTTTTAACTATCTTGTTAATATATATTTCGACAACCAAAGTAAATCACCTTTTTTATTAGTAATTTTATTGTGATTTATAGTTCTTTATAATAGACTGCTACATTATACACTTCTTTAAAACCAAGCTTTTCATAGATAATTTTTCCTTCATCGGTGGCATGTAAAACAGCCCATTTATAACATTTGTTTTTAGAGTCCACAATTGGTTTTTGAGTTAGCATGCGACCCAATCCTAGATTTCTGTATGCAGGTTTTGTATATACCATGTACAAACCAATGGCATCTTTATGATAGAGAGCCAAAGAAGTTCCCACAGGTATCTGGTTTAAATACGCAACAAAAAGCTCGATATCAGAGGATAAATATATTTCTTTATATGCCTTTATTAATGCCTCAATTCTTTTACTATCTCCACCCCACCAGTTTTCTACAATCACTGTTGCCCAATCCCGTAACCCTTCTATGTCTTTCACCTTTTCAATTAAAATATTACTTGTGTTCCCAACAAATTCCTTTAACCCGTTTAGGTCCACTATCATGCCTGTAAATTCAATTGTTTTTTTGAAGTTTTTCTCCCCGAGGCAGTGAATTATTTCTTTGTTCTTTGGAATGTCTTCCACCCAAATTTGCCACGGTATTCTTTTACTTAAAATTTTATCAATGGTTGTCTTTACTTTTGTTGGGTTTATGTTATATGTGTAAAAAGAGGGCCATATATCGAGGTTGTACTCTTTTTTACTCCTT
Organism: uncultured Eubacteriales bacterium; assembly: GCA_964474005.1. Classification (GTDB taxonomy): domain Bacteria; phylum Bacillota; class Proteinivoracia; order Proteinivoracales; family Proteinivoracaceae; genus Alkalicella. The sequence continues at coordinate 15,446 of CAYYRM010000021.1, read as the reverse complement.
ATGACATCGTATTCATGGTGTTTATGTTTTTCAAAATACATGGTAGAAGACAATAGTTCATAGAAAAAGTGCTGATTTTCCATAACTGCCCTTTGCTTTTCTAACATATTAATCCCTCCTCAGATATAAACTTCTTTCTATTTATATCAAAGCTTTTCCTTTTTATGATTGTTAACTTTATATTAATTCTAAAATATTAACCCCATTTCTATACCAGAAATGGGGTTAATATTTTATGTCTTATTCAATTTAGCATATTTTTATGGGCCTTTATTATTCTATTTCCCTTTAATCATGGGTAGGATATAGTCTATTGTTACACCTGTTATCAATCCACTTAAAGCACTGGCAAATGAGATTACACCCATTAGTGCAAAACCTATGGAAGCAAATACATCTAGGTTAGCCCAAGCGGTGTAGAATAATAAAGCTCCCAATAAAAACGTTACAATGCTGGGAATATATTTGTATAGTTTTTTATTACTAAATTTACTAATTAGAAGGGTTAATCCCACAGAGGCTCCTACGATTAAAATTATAATGAGTACAAAATTCTTCATTTAATTTTCACTCCTTTATTGTTCCCCAATGAATTCCCTTGCCAAAATACCCATTGATATTTTATCAAAATATTTACCATTTCTAAAAATTTCTTCCCTTAATACCCCTTCAACCCTAAAGCCACACTTTTCATAACTTTTTATTGCCCGTTGATTAAAGCTAAAAACTTCTAATTTGATTTTATTTATATTAAGCTGCTCAAACACAAAGGCCATCAGAACTTTCATTGCATCAGAACCAAAACCTTTTCCCCACAAGCTTTTATCCCCTATGAATATTCCCACTTCCACCACAGAGTTCTTCCAATCAATTTTATTTATTCCACATCCCCCTATATATCTTTTTTCTACCAAAGTCTCAATGGCAAAGGAGTATATGTCTTTAGTTGCACTGTTACTTGCCAGCCATTTTTCCTCATCCTCTAAGGTGTAAGGATATGGAATGGCAGGGTTTAACAATCCTTTGACTTCAGGGTCATTGATGTATTCTAATATCTTAGGTAAGTCTTCCTTACGATATTCCCTAAGTCTAACAAGTTTACCCGTGTACAATTTTATCACTCCTTGCCCCATGGGCTTATTTTAAGGTACTCAAACAGTCAGTTCACTTTAAAAATTTTTAATTAAACATTGTTTTTACCAAAGATAAAAATGATTTCTTTTCCTTGATTCTTTTTACAGGGAGTGTGTACAATTCCTTATTGTCTATAATCCTTTCTGCGTTCTCTAGTATCATCTGAGCCCTTTCACTCCCCACAATTTCCACCAACTTAGGGATTGCTTTACTGAATTTTGGGCTCCTTCTTCTAGGGGAATGGGCATCTGTTGCAAGGAGATGTACCATATTGTGCTCTAGTAACACTTCAGCTGTTACCCTTACCTTTTCCCCATATCGACCTAGAATACTCCAAGTCGTCATTTGACTTAAAGCACCTAGCCTTAAAAACCTAGATAAAATTCTTGGGTCTTCTATAATATTAGAGTTTCTTTCTGGATGTGCTATTACAGGAATGAAGCTCTTTAAAATCAAAGAGTGCAATACATCCTCAGTATAGCTTGGAATTTCATTCATTGGCAATTCCACAAGTATATACCTAGAATTATTTAATGTGCTTATAGTATTGTTTTCCACTAATTTAACTATTTGAGGATCAATTAAGACTTCGTGACCGTTATATAGCTCTATGGGTATTTCCCTTTCCCATAATTCCGTTTGAAGTTCAGATATAATATTTTTAACTTCCATTGCGGTTACCATATAATCACCTTGAATAAAGTGTGGTGTAGCCACAATTTTCCTTATCCCCTCACTGGCAGCTATTTTACACATTTCGATGCTCTCTTCAAAGCTTTTAGAGCCATCATCGACATTAGGTATAATGTGGCAATGGGTATCTACATATCTCATGTTTATTCACCTGAGCTATAATATTGATAATAACTTCTGTATTCTCTTTTACCCATTTTTACTTTGTTAAGCAAAACACCTATAATATTGCTATTCACCTTATCCAATTGCTTTTTTGCCTTTTGAGCATTATCTACTTGGGTTTCTCCCGAAGAAACAACGTATAAAGTACCATCAGCGATGTTAGACAATATGGCACCATCTGTTACTAAACCCACTGGAGGTGTGTCTATAAGAATTACATCGTACATGGTCCTTAATTCTTGTAAAACATATTTCATTTTTGTTGAAGCCAATAATTCTGATGGGTTTGGAGGTATAGGACCACATGCCAGTATATCAAGGTTTAAACCTCTAACCCTTTGTATCACATCTTCTAACTTTTCTCCCATCAGGTAATTGGTCATTCCCACATGATTACTAATGTTGAATACCGTATGAATTCTTGGCTTTCTAAAATCGCAATCGATTAACAAAGTTTTAGAACCCATACTTACAAGGGTTATTGCAAGATTTGCTATTGTAGTACTTTTTCCTTCCGATGGGCTGGTACTTGTAACCACTATTGTTTTTAATTTCTTATCTAGGTCAGAAAACTGAAGATTTGTCCTTAACATTCTATATGCTTCAGAAATAGGTGATTTAGGGTCCCTGTAAGTAACTAAGTTAACACCGTACCCCTTTTCTTTTATCTCAGGTATGGTGGCCATTACTGGCAAATTAAGATGTTTTTCAACATCTCCTGAGTTTTTAATGGTATTATCTAAAAACTCCACTACGATCACTAAACCTAGACCAACCATAAACCCTAAAACCATGGCAATTGCAATGTTAAGTTTAGGCCTAGGGCTGATATGATTGTTGGGAACAATTGCTGTATCTAAGATTTGTATGTTTTCAATTTTCATGAGGTTTACTATTTTATCAATAAAAACAATGGATAGCTCATTGGCAATGGTTGCTGCTAGGTTTGGATTCGTGTCTTGAACCCGAATTTCTATTACTTCTGTATCCCTAAGTGAGGCTACCTGTATCTTCCCTGCAAACTCTCCATGTGATATGTTTAGACGAAGATTTCTTATTACTGTATCAGAAATAGTTCTACTTTTCGCAATCTCACTATAAGTCTTTACCAGTCTCTGATTTAGAATGATGTCATTGTATTGTAAGTCTCCACTTTCTGCTTGTTTAGTTATTATCAGTTTAGTTGAGGCTTCGTAAACCTTATCTAAGTAAAAATAGCTATAAACTCCTGTGGCCGCAGTAGCAATTATAACCACAAGGGCAATGAGCCAAAACCTTTTTCTTATGATTAGAAAGTATTCTCGTAAGTCTATTTCGTATTCTTGGTTGTCCATAAGATTACTTCATCTCCTTTTACTATTAATTAAATCAGATATAGATTATTAATATTTTTAAATTCGACAAAATAGGTCAATATCCTTTAATAATAGTATAAATTGACTAATTAATATATTTAGTATTTATACATACTAAAACTTGTTAATATTTTTTTAATATTTTATCTGGAACTTATTCAAAACTCCCCCGTCTAAATGTGTGAAAACAAATTAAAGGGAGGAACTCCAATAATGAAAAAAATATTAGCTTTAACAATCGTTTTACTTTTATTTTTAATGGTGGGCTGTGGGGCAAAGGAAAGTGCAGATGTATCAACTGGCTCAATACTAGAAGGTTTTATTGAAAAAATAGCTGATGATTTAAAGGGACAAGGTTATAGTGATGATGATTTTGAAGAAGAGTTATTACCAGGGTATATTGTAATCGACTTTAATGACGCAGAACAAGCTGGTTTTTCAAGCTATCCTGATATGTTCGATATGGATAAAATAGATGGTGGTTTTGAGATTAAAGGTTCATCATTTATGAGCGCAGATAAAATCCTAGTATTTAAGGTGAATGACACAAATTACCTAAACACTATTAAAGCTGCTTTAGAAGAAGATTTACAAGCTCAAAAGGACCTTTGGGAATCTTACAACCCCAGTCAATTTGAAAAGGTGGAAAATACTATTTTTGAAATAGAGGGTAACTACTTATATTACATTACCTATGAAAATGCTGAAGCTTTAGAGCAAGTTATCCTTAATAAAATTAAGTAACAAAACCTAAAGGGGCACATATTTTGTGCCCCATAATTTAACTCTATTTTGAGGAAGTGAGACAATGGTCTTTAGTAGCATAATTTTTTTATTCTATTTTTTACCCTTATGTTTGATATTTTATTTTATCAGTCCTAGAAAATATCGCAATTTCGTTTTATTGTGCTTCAGTTTGATCTTCTACGCATGGGGTGAACCCATCTATATAGCCTTGATGATTTTTTCATCGGTTGTGGATTATACCCATGGATTATTTATCGACCATTACAAGAGGAAGAGCAGGGTGGATTTAGCCAAAATATTTGTGGCCTCCTCTGTTATCATAAATTTATCTTTGTTGGCTTTTTTCAAGTATAGTGACTTTTTCATTATCAACATCAATCAGCTTTTTGGGACTAGTTTCAATCCTTTAAACCTTCCTTTACCAATTGGCATTTCCTTTTACACATTTCAAACAATGTCGTATTCAATAGATGTTTTTAGAGGAGATGCCCCAGTACAAAAAAGTCCCATTGCTCTGGCAACATATGTCACCCTTTTCCCTCAGCTTATTGCTGGGCCCATTGTTAGATATCAAACCATTGCAGATCAGATAAATGTCCGAAAAGAAAGTATTGATCAGTTTTCAGTGGGGGTGCAAAGATTCGTAAAGGGATTAGGGAAAAAAGTTTTGTTAGCCAATAATATTGGCTTTTTATGGTCACAAATACAGCTTATTGACCTTGGGGAACTCTCTATTTTAACTGCTTGGCTTGGAATTATTGCCTTTGCTTTCCAGATATATTTTGATTTCAGTGGTTATTCTGACATGGCCATCGGATTGGGGAAAATGTTTGGTTTTGATTTCCTGGAGAATTTCAATTACCCTTATATTTCCCAATCAATAACGGAATTCTGGCGTAGGTGGCATATCTCGTTGGGTAGCTGGTTCAGAGATTATTTGTATATCCCCTTAGGTGGTAACAAAAAAGGCCAGTTTGCCTTATATAGAAATTTGTTTATTGTATGGTTTCTGACAGGTTTTTGGCATGGAGCCAATTGGAACTTCATTATCTGGGGAGTGTACTTCGGTATAATCATAGCCATTGAAAAAGCCTGGCTTTTATCATTTATTAATAAGCTTTGGAGACCATTACGCCATTTGTATGTTGTTTTCCTTGTTCTAATTAGCTGGGTATTTTTTGTGTTTGAGGATATGTCCTTAGGCCTAGGTTATCTTAAGGTTATGTTCGGTTTTGGTGGTAATCCTTTAATTGACAGTACATTTATGTACTACCTATATTCGTACTTTAGTTTAATGGTAGTTCTTATCCTAATAGCAACACCAATACTTTCAAATCTTAAGAATAGTGCTATAAAAGGGTACAAGAAGCTTCCTCTTTTGGCACCTATAATGTATTTTCTGATTCTGCTTATTTCCACTGCATATTTGGTGGATTCATCATACAATCCATTTTTATACTTTAGATTTTAGGGGGTAAAGTGCATGAAAAAGGTTAATGTTATCAACTCAATTATGTTTAGTGTATTTTTAATTGCCTTTGCGGTTATCAACATTTTAACCCCCATCAAGACCTTCTCGGAAATGGAGAACAGGTATTTAACTCAATTGCCTACCTTTAACCTCCGTAACCTACGTTTAGGTAGATTCACTCAAGGCCTTGAAAGCTTTGTAACTGATCAATTCTTCTTGAGGGATCATTGGGTACTGCTTAAGTCTGATATTGAGCGAATTAGCTTAAAAAGGGAGAACAATGGGATTTTTATCGGGAAAAAAGGTTATCTGTTGGAAAACTTCAAAGGTCCCACTAGATTTTTTGATAGCAATATTAAAAGGATCAACGATTTTAGTGGTATGTTTCCCGAATATAATGTTTTCTTTATGTTAGTTCCAAACTCTGTTGGCATATATCCAGAATATCTCCCCCCCTTTGCCACTCCATACAATCAGCAAGAAATCATCGATACCGTTGGAAAGAATTTAAGTGAACAGATTAAATTTATCAACGTTAAGCCAACTTTAATGGCCAATAAAGACAAGTATATATATTTTAAAACAGACCATCACTGGACAATGGAAGGTGCTTATTACGCTTATAGGTATGCAGCAGAATATCTGGGGTTTGAACCTGTCTCGCTAGACGATTTGTCTAGGGTTATTGCCAGTGATGACTTCTTAGGAACATACTATTCCAAGGCCAATAACAGGCATACCAAGGCTGATAGGTTAGAGGTATTTAAAAGAAAAACTCCCTTTCAAATTACAATTAACTTCAAGGGTTCAAACAAAACATCGGACAGTTTATTCTTTGATAACCACCTACAAACCCGAGATAAATACTCTTATTTCTTAGATGGAAACCACCCCTTAGTTACCATAAAAACTGATGTGGATACAGATAAAAAAATCCTAATAGCTAAGGATTCATACGCACACACCCTTATCCCTTTTTTAGTAAGTCATTATTCCGAGATACACATTGTTGATTTGAGACATTTTAAAGAAAATTTAGCAGACTACATGGCTGAAGCTGAAATTGCTGATGTGTTATTTTTGTATAATATATCTTCATTCTCCCAGGAAAGGGACATTATTGATATTAGGTTTTAAAAGACTCTACGGCTTGACCGTAGAGTCTTTCTTAATTAAATAATACATCCTATTAATTGTATTTCTCTTGGGGATTGTCACTTCTTGATATTTAAGTATTTGAAAGTCCTTTGTCAGTATAACATTTAACTTCTCTTTGCTTAAGTTCCATAGGTATAAGCCACTGTTATCATTGTAAAAATCTTGTTCCAGCTCTTTAAAGCCCCATTCATTACATATATCCCTTTCAATGTAATCATTAACCTTAAAAAGAATCTTCCCCTTGGGTCTTAGAATCCTCTGTATTTCTTCTAATAAATTTATGGAATCCTTAGGATACATATTGTCTATTATATTGAATAAAATGACTCCATCAATAGAACCATCTTCAATGTCTTTTATTAAATCAATACTCCCCAATCTAAATTTAGCCTTTTTAATATCAAACTCTTGGGCCACCTTTTTGCCTAACTTTATTGCACTGAAAGATATATCAACACCAAGTAAACTTTCAACACCCAACGCACCACATCTAAGTAAGCATCTTCCATTTCCACAACCAAAGTCTAAAATTTTTTTGCACCCTTCACTTAACCATACTAGGCCTTCTTCCACTTCTTTTATGGGAATCATAGTATTTGGATTATAAATTGGACTTTCTTGAAATATCTCGTTCCAAAAGTCTATGGTGTTTTCATATCCTTTGCTCATCTATTTCCCCCCTGTCATTTAATGTACCTTCTATAATATTCATAGATGACACTTGTTTAGAATAGAATTTATAAAAGAGTTTAAGGGGGTACGTCAGATGAAACAAAAAAATGAGACCTTAAGATTTCTTACCTATTTTCATACATACTGCATAAATAAGCATAAAAATAGAACCACTAAGATTTTTACGGTCTCAGGTTTAGATAATGATATTTGTTTATGTGATCAATGTAGTGACTTAGCTGAAAAAACTTTAAAGAACAGGGACAATTGCACAAAGTCACCTAAGCCTCCATGTAGGAAGTGTCCTGACAATTGTCATGGTGATGAAGCTAGGGAAAGGGTTAGAAAGATAATGATGTACTCTGGCCTTAAACATTTACTTAGAAAATAAAGACCGTAGTTCGGTTATGAACTACGGTCTTTATTTAACCTATCTTTATGGCTTCTGTGGGGCATGCTTCCTCTGCCTCTTTGGCACTTTCCAAAAGATCATCAGTTATTTCAACATCCTTGGCAAAGGCCTTGTCTTCCCCTTCTTCCATCTCAAAAACCTCGGGACATATTTGTGGACATAAGCCACAACCAATGCAGTCATCTTTGTTGATAAATCCTTGCATATGAAGTCCTCCTTTTCTTAGATATAAGCTAATTTACCTCACTTATATTTTAAGCAAGATTTCTCCTTTATATAACAAATTTTTCTATCTTTTAGCTTGCACCCAAAAAGCAGGTTACGGGAACATAGCTATCTACTTTTAAGGCTACCCCTTAATATTCTTATAGTGCTTTATCACTTTTTCTGCTTCTTCTTCGCTAGCCACTAGGTTTAACTTTTTACAAATCTCCACGGCAAATTCCATATAAGCTAGCCCAGTGGACGTGATAATGTTTCCATCAACCACCACATCCTCATTTACAAAGCCTTCTATGGGAAAGATTTGTGGATAATCTTTTGTATTTAAAGTTGTGGTATACTTTCTATCTTTAAGAATTCCAGCTTGGGCTAGGTGAATGGGTGCAGCACAAATTGCTGCAATTAGCCTATTGTTTGCATCCATGTATTTAATTAGCTCATTCACCTGTGAATTATTTAAAATGGGATCTGGGTAACCTCCAGGAATTATTAAAATATCCACATCCTCTTTGTTGATATTACTAATTACTTCGTGGGGCTTATATAAAAAACCTTCATGGCTTAAAATTTCTTTATCCTCCAAAGCTATGGTAATAACTTTCCCTTTAGAGGACAAAAACTTTGCCGCAAAAACCACCTCAAAGTTAACAAAACCTGGATAAATTAATATGTAAGTATTCATTTGAGATTCCCCCTTATTTTTATTAATTCCTTATTTCTCTATTGCCAAAGATAATCCCTCTTTGTTAACAAAAATATAAAGAATTAAGGGTAAAAAACATCCCACCTGTTAAAAAAAAGTGGGATGTTTCATTCTAGATTTCTCCTTTATTTACCCTTTCAATTAGCTCTAAAACCTTGCCCTTAATTATGTCCCTGGTTTCTCTGAAACCTTCTATGGGTCCTCCCGAAGGATCTGTTAATCCCCAATCCTCCCTATGGCTACATGGAAGGAAAGGGCAATCAACATTACAGCCCATTGTTATAACTATATCAACTTTTGGGGGTATATCAGCCAGTAGCTTAGGTTTGTTTTCACTCATGTCAACCCCTGCTTCTTCCATTACCTTAACGGCCAATGGTTTCACCTCAGGATAATTCTCAGTACCTGCAGAATAAACATCTAAAATATCACTTCCTAAATGCTTAGCCCAACCCTCTGCCATTTGTGAACGGCAAGAATTGTGAACACATATAAATGCTACCCTTTTCTTCATATAAATCAACTCCTTTTATATCCTACCTATATTTTATCATAATTGCTTATAATTTTATGTTAAGGTTTCGTAAAATAAGAAATTTTTCCCCATGTGTTGAAAAAAGAGGGGGGGCAATGCCATAAAACAAAAAAAGTATGAAACTATAAGCTTCATACTTTTCTTATGGGAGGGTTACTCCACTATGTTGAATTTTCTTGCCTTTGCAGCAACGGTTTTATGGGTGATTCCCAAGGCCTTGGCTACCTTGTTAAAACTACCAAACTTATCAAGGGCCTTTTCGATAATCTCCCTTTCATAATCATCTAGGGTTGCTAATTCCCCACTTAAACTTAGGTTTATTAAAGAATTTCCCTCTGTATTTAATGTGGCTTGATAGGTATTGGATATTTCCTTTGGAAGGTCAGATAACATAATTGTGTTTCCATCAACAAGTATCATCAATCTTTCCAAAAGGTTTTTCAGTTCACGGATATTTCCTGGCCATGAGTAATTTAAAAAGGCTTTTTCTACCTCTTCATCTAATACTTTAACTATTACCCCTGACTCCTTTTGGATAGTTCCCATTATATGATAGCAAAGGTCTATGATATCCTCTTTACGTTCACTTAAGGGGGGCACATGTATAGGTATAACATTTAATCTATAATATAAATCCTCTCTAAAGGTACCTTCTTTAATCATTTCCCTTAAATCCCTATGGGTTGCTGCAATGATTCTAACTTCACTTTTTATATTTTCTATGCCACCAACCCGTTCAAATTCCTTCTCCTGTATAACCCTTAAAACCTTGACCTGCATATCCAAGGGCATATCCCCTATCTCATCTAAAAATATAGTTCCTCCATTGGCTTGTTCGAACTTACCTATCTTTCTTTTTATGGCCCCTGTAAATGCCCCTTGTTCATGGCCAAAAAGCTCTGATTCCAATAAGTTATAAGGTATTGCACCGCAATTGACCTTTACAAAGGGTTTATCCTTTTGTTTGCTTGCTTTATGGATGGCCTCAGCCACCATACCCTTTCCACTTCCTGTATCCCCAGTTATTAAGACAGTAACTCCTGATTTGGCTGCCTTTTCTGCTGTTACCAACACCTCTTTAATGACCTTGCTTTTACCAATGACTTTTATGAAAGCATCAGATAAACAAGGGTCTACGCTAGTTTCTAAAACACTGTTTTTAAAGGTAAAGGGCTGCTCCTTCTCTTCACGATAAATGGCAATAACTCCACTAAATACATTGTGTTCAATCAAAAGGCTACTGGATACATGAAATTTTTTATGCTTTATAGGTAAATCCAAGTATCCCTGCACAGATCTTTGAGTTTTAAGGGATTTTACTACAATTTCATCATTTATTGTTTGATAGATGCTCTTTCCTCTAAATGCAAAGTTACTAACACCAAACATTTTTTCATAGGCTGGATTTACATATTCCACTAAACCTAAAGAATTCACTATTAATACACCATCAATAAGATGTTCAAATAAACTTGGATATGACAAATTTGCTAGCTCCCTAAATCTATTGTTTTTGTTTAAGTGAGTAACCTTTGCTTTTTTCATTAATCTTCTACCACCTTTACATGCTTCTTGTAGCGATGATATTGACATCTAGTCCCATAAGCTTTTCCACAACGATGTCCCCAGCTTTCACTGGCCCCTTTACTTGAATATTATTTAAAACTTCCATACATTCAAATATCTTTCCTTTAGGTATAGCATCTGATGTCCTAACGGGTAGGCGGCACAGGTGAGAGTTAGAGATTTTAACTGTAGATGTTATCATCCTTGTGGGATTTGTTAGTTCTTTTATTGCGTATTGCTCTCCCCTTGGGCATTTATTTCCTGAGACTAAATACTGATTGGGGCTATAGTTCTCCTCCACCTCTAAGCTACAGCCCAATGGACATGCTATACAAATTAGTTCGTGTTTTTTCATATTTTACACCTCCACAGGGGTTAATTCTATGGTTATCTCATTGTTTTCCAATGAATTTAATTCCTTTGGCAAAAGGGTTACGGATTCCATCTCCCCAGGAGCCACATGTCTTCTCTTTATTGACTTTATTATGTTATCCCCAGACTTAACCACAAGCTTAACATCATGGTAAATGTTATCAACGCGCATCATTAAGTTTAGCTTATCTTCAATGTTTTTCACTTGGATACTTTGGGGAACAATGTACCTTACTCCATTTATCCCTTTAGTGATAATGGGTCTTTCCTCTTTAACCAACTGACCCAAAACGTATTTAGCTGCATTTTTACCTGCCCTTTTACTTTCCTCTGTAACCCAGTCCACAAGGTCATGAACATGAACAACATTTCCACAGGCGAAAACTCCACTTAAAGATGTTTCCATGGACTCATTAACCTTAGGCCCACCGGTTATTGGGTCAAGCTGTATCCCTGCTTCCTTTGACAGTTCGTTTTCAGGTATAAGTCCCACAGATAAAAGTAGAGTATCACATTTAAACACCTTTTCCGTTCCTGGAATTGGCCTTCTGTTGGCATCTACTTTAGCTGCCACCACTTCCTCCACTCTATTTTTACCTTTAATATCTATTATAGTGTGGCTTAAGTGAAGGGGTATGTCGTAGTCATCTAAACATTGGACTATGTTCCTAGTCAATCCCCCTGAAAAAGGCATAAGTTCAATTACTGCATGTACCTTTGCCCCTTCTAGGGTCATCCGCCTTGCCATAATTAGCCCAATATCCCCTGAGCCAAGTATTACAACATCCTTACCAACCATATAACCTTCCATGTTTACAAATCTTTGAGCTGTTCCAGCTGTTAATATCCCTGCACTTCTAGTCCCAGGGATATTTATTGCTCCCCTAGTTCTTTCACGACATCCCATGGCAAGTACCACTGCCTTTGCTTGAATCTGAATAAAACCATCCACTGTGTTTACAGCGCTTACTACCTTGTCACTGTTTATGTCCAATACCATGGTATCTAATTTGAATTCTATACCCTGCTCCTTTAACTGAACGATAAAGCGTTCCGCATATTCAGGTCCTGTCAACTCTTCTTTAAATGCATGTAGGCCGAAACCATTATGAATACACTGTTGTAAAATACCGCCTAGTTCTCTATCCCTTTCAATTACTAATATATTGTTTACACCGGTCTTCTTGGCCTCAATGGCTGCCGCAAGCCCTGCGGGGCCTCCGCCGATGACCACTATGTCATAGTTTATCATTTTAAATTCCCCCTTCTATTTAAGATGCTTAATGTTTTGTAGGACCAGTTAAGATATAGGATTCTTTTCCATCCTTAACAACAGAGGTAATATCAATATTAAGCTCCCTTGAGATTATCTCCATTACCCTAGGTCCACAGAAACCTCCTTGGCATCTTCCTGCACCAGCCCTTGCTCTACGCTTAATTCCGTCTAGGTTTGTGCCACCAGCGTTACGATGAATAATATCCACAATCTCACCCTCTGTTACACTTTCACATCTGCAAATTATCCTTCCATAACGGGGATCCTTTTTTATTAGCTCTGCTTTTTCTTGGGCACTCAATTCAGCGAAATGAATTACTGGTCTTCTTATGGGATTGAAATTTTCATTTATTTCTAATCCACCTTGTATTTTTTCTACAATGCCCAGCACCATTTTTGCAATTGATGGGGCAGCCGTAAGTCCTGGGGAATCTATGGCCGCTACATTTATAAATCCTTTTGAGTCCTTAGATTCTTCTATAATGAAGTCACCCTCTTTAACCTTTGCCCTAAGTCCAGTATATGAAGTAATCACTGTGTGGAAAGGAAAATCTGGTACGACTTTCTTTGCTTTTTCACGTAGGAATGCTAAGCCATCCAGTGTGGTTTGCAAACCTGATGGGTCATCCACCGATTCAGCAGTGGGCCCTATTAAAAAATTGCCATGTACTGTAGGAAGTGCCACTACCCCTTTACCTGCCTTAGAAGGTGTTTGGAAAACCACAGTATTTAGATAATTGCCAACTGATTTATCAAATAAATTATATTCTCCTCTATTGGGAAGAATTTTGAAAAATGGTTTATTAACCATATCATTAATCTTATCAGCATAAAGACCTGCACAGTTTATTAAAAGCTTAGTTTCAATAATCTTCTCACCAGCGGTTACTGTAAAACCACTTTCTGTTTTACTTATTGCAGTAACAGGGCTGTTTAATAGAATCTCTACTCCATTGTCAGCAGCATTTTCAGCCAATGCAATGGCTAACTCCCAGGGACCTACAATGCCGCCTGTGGGTGCATATAGGGCAGCTACGATATCTTTACTTAAGTTTGGTTCCATTTCTAACACTGTTTCTTTAGGTATTATCTTTAAACCTGGAACACCGTTTTCTTCACCTTGGGTCTTAAGGTCTTCTAAAACTTCTAAATCCTCATCATCAAAAGCCACCACAAAGGACCCTGTTCTCCTAAATGGGACACTTAATTCCTTACATAATTCTTCATACAAAGAATTTCCTTCAACATTGGTTATTGCCTTTAATGTACCAGGTTTCGCATCATAGCCAGCGTGTACAATGGCACTATTTGCCTTAGTTGTCCCATTTGAAACATCATTATCTTTATCAATTATGATTGCTTTAAGCTTATACTTGGACAATTCACGGGCAATGGCAGTACCTACTACACCAGCACCGATTATGGTAATATCATACATCTTTGATCATCTCCCCCAATAATTTATTAATTAAAAAAGCCACACAAAACATGCCTACGGTTAAATAGGTGTTTTATGTGGCTCTCTATTCTCAGCCTTCAATATTCATTTAACTTAAGTATAGCACTGAACTACACTAAAGTAAATACTAAATTTTGGCTATTCTTGTTCCCAGTTTAATGAACGCTCAACAGCGCGCTTCCAACCAGAGTATAATTTAGCTCTGTTGTTTTCTTCCATTGAGGGATCAAACTTTCTATCAACTGCCCACTTAGCAGCGATTTCATCTTTGTTTTGCCAGAAACCAACAGCTAATCCAGCTAGGTAAGCAGCACCTAAAGCTGTAGTTTCAGTGATTTCAGGTCTATCAACTTGAACACCTAAAATGTCAGATTGGAACTGCATTAGGAAGTTGTTAGCCACTGCACCACCATCAACTTTAAGAGCTTGTAGGTTAATGCCTGAATCATCTTGCATAGCCTCAAGAACATCCCTTGTTTGGAATGCGATTGATTCTAATGTAGCACGGATTAAATGCTCAGCTTTAGCACCACGGGTTAGACCAACGATGGTACCCCTTGCATACATATCCCAGTATGGAGCTCCCATACCAACGAATGCAGGAACTACATAAACACCGTTAGAATCTTGAACCTTAGTAGCTAGGTACTCAGTTTCAGCTGCATCTCTGATGATCTTTAACTCATCTCTTAACCATTGTACAGATGCACCAGCAACGAATATACTACCTTCTAAAGCATATTCAACTTTACCATCAACACCCCAAGCAAGGGTAGTTAATAGACCGTTTTTAGATGGAACAAATTCTTCACCAGTGTTCATTAACATGAAGCAACCAGTTCCGTAAGTGTTCTTAGCCATTCCAGGCTCGAAGCACGCTTGACCAAATAAAGCAGCTTGTTGGTCACCAGCAGCACCAGCGATAGGAATTTCTGCGCCACCGAAAGTAGCAGCATCAGTAACTCCGTAAACAGCACTTGAAGGTTTAACTTCTGGAAGCATACTTGCAGGAATACCAAGCTCAGCTAAGATCTTCTCATCCCACTTAAGTTCTTTTATATTGTAAAGCATTGTTCTAGATGCGTTTGAGTAGTCAGTTACATGAACTTTTCCTCTGGTTAGGTTCCAGATTAACCAAGTATCGATGTTACCGAAGATTAAATCTCCGTTTTCAGCCTTTTCTCTAGCTCCTTCAACATTGTCAAGGATCCACTTAACTTTAGTTCCAGAGAAATAAGCATCTACAACAAGACCTGTGTTGTCTCTAATATATTCTTCTAATCCTCTTCTCTTTAGATCATCACAGATACCAGCAGTTCTTCTACATTGCCATACAATGGCGTTGTAAACAGGCTTACCAGTGTTTTTATCCCAAACAACTGTGGTTTCCCTTTGGTTAGTGATACCTATGGCAGCTATTTCTTGGGGTTTGATACCGGCTTTTTCTAGTACTTCCCTAGCAACTCCACTTTGGGTTCCCCAAATTTCCATTGGGTCATGCTCTAC
>CAYYRM010000020.1:0-22096 GCA_964474005.1 uncultured Eubacteriales bacterium | reverse complement strand
AACAGGTCGATTTAGGTATAATGCAAAGCAAATAAAGGACTACCCCGTGGTTGGTGATTTCGTAATTATAAAAGAGGTAGAAGCAACCAATGAAGTGCAAATCCAAATGGTCCTAAAAAGAAAAAATGCTTTCTCTAGGAAGATGCCCATATCAGGGGGGAGAAAGCTCAAAAATGGAGTAATAGATGGTGGAGTCACAGAAGAACAGATTGTAGCAGCAAACATCGATACATTGTTTATTATTTGTGGTCTCGATGGTAATTTTAATCTACCTAGGCTTGAAAGGTATCTTACATTAGCAAGACATAACAGCTTAAATCCAGTGATTTTACTAAACAAGATGGATTTATGTAAAACCATAGATGACCACATAAAAAAGGTTACAAAAATAGCTCCCAATGTCCCAGTGATTCCCTTAAGTGCTTTAACTAAAGACGGTATAAATCAATTACAAGATTACCTAATCCATGGAAAAACCATAGCTTTTATAGGGTCCTCGGGGGTTGGCAAATCGACTTTACTTAATAGTTTACTAAATTCAAAGGCCCAATTAACTAAAAACATAAGCCAAAGTTCTGGAAAGGGAAAACACACCACAACCCATAGGGAGCTGTTCTTTCACACCTCAGGTTGTATGATTATTGATACACCAGGTATGAAGGAGCTTCAACTATGGGCAGATGACGAGGATTTAGATTATGTTTATGATGATATTGTAGAGTTAACCACTAGGTGCAAATTTTCCAATTGTAGTCATAGAACTGAGCCTGGTTGTGCTGTACTTGAAGCTTTAGAGAATGGGACCTTAGATGAAAAAAGATATACAAGTTACCGTAAATCAAGAAATGAGATTAGCCATCTAAAAGAAAGAAAGACAGGGTATGTGAACAAAATGAAGAAGAGGGGTATATACAAGTCATAGGATATTTATAAAGTAATAAAAAATCCCCAGAAAGTTATCTTTCTGGGGATTTACTTAATCTAGCTTTATCAACAACTGCCCGGTCTTAACTTCCTGTTTTTCTTTAACAGAAATGGAGTTTACCTTACCTGAAACCTTTGCCACAATATTTGCCTCCATTTTCATGGCTTCAACAATTATTATACTCTGCCCTTCTTTAACCTCATCCCCTGGTTTGACAAGAATTTTAACCACTGTTCCAGGGATGCTGGCACCAATTTCTTTGGGGTTACTGGGGTCAGCTAAAAGGATATCTTCTTTTGGGGTTTTCGCCTCAATATCTTTATCCTTAATATAAATCTCTCTACGATTCCCGTTTACCTCAAAAACAAAGGTCCTATTACCATCTTGATTGATTTTACCTATTTCCACTAATTTAATGATTAGAATTTTTCCTGGTGCTATTTCTACCTCACATGTCTCCCCTTCATAAAGACCATGGAAAAATATATCACTTCCCATCTTGCTTAAATCACCGTATTTTTCAAGGTACTTCTGAAATTCATCAAAGACTTTAGGGTAGAGTGCATAACTCAACAAATCCTTTTCTGTTGGGGAAAATCCATGTTTCTCCTTTATACCAGTAGCTATTTTCTCAAAATCCTCTGGTTCTAACAACTCACCTGCCCTACATGTAATGGGCTCATCTCCCCTTAAAATCATTTTTTGTAGCTCAGGGGGGAATCCTCCCATGGGTTGGCCCATCATTCCTTTAAAATACGCATAAACGGAATCTGGGTATGTTAAATCCCTACCTTTTTCGAGAATGTTTTCAGGTGTGAGCTCGTTTTGCACCATGAAAATTGCCATATCACCCACCATTTTTGACGAAGGAGTAACCTTTACAATGTCACCCACCATTTCATTAACTGCTTTATACATTTCTTTAACTTCAGTGAATTTGTGACCAAGTCCAAAGCTTTCAACCTGTGGTTTAAGGTTTGAATATTGACCACCTGGTATCTCATATTTATAAACTTCTGTGGTCCCTGACTTTAGTCCTGATTCAAATTGACTATAAACTTGCCTTACAGCACTCCAGTATTGAGATATTTTTTCCATATCCTCTAGGTTAAAGCCAGTATGGCGAGATGTATTATCCAAGGCAGCAACTATGGAGTTTAGGGCAGGCTGGCTGGTCAATCCTGATAAGCTGTTAAAGGCAGTATCTGCAATATCTACACCAGCTTCCGCAGCCATAAGGACCGTGGCAACACCATTGCCACTGGTATCGTGGGTATGAAGATGGATAGGGATTTCTATCTCATTTTTAAGGGCAGTGATTAGCTTGTAAGCTGCGTATGGTTTTAAAAGACCTGACATGTCCTTTATTGCGAGGATATGAGCACCCATTTTTTCAAGATCTTTAGCCAGGTTAACATAGTAGTCCAATGTATATTTATCCCTAGATGTATCCAAGATATCTCCAGTGTAACAAATGCAACACTCAGCTAATTTATTGTTTTTTATTACCTCATCTATGGATATTTCCATTCCCTTTAACCAGTTTAAGGAATCAAAGATTCTAAAGACATCTATACCCGCTGTGGCAGATTCTTTTATAAATCTACGGATTACGTTATCTGGATAATTTTTATAGCCAACTGCGTTGCTTCCCCGAATTAACATCTGAAACATTATGTTAGGAATTCTCTCTCGGAGTTCTTCTAAGCGGGTCCAGGGAGATTCCCTAAGAAATCTATAAGATACATCAAAGGTTGCACCTCCCCACATTTCTAAGGAAAAGAGATCTGAGCCCATCACTGATGTGGCTTTGGCTATTTTAGTCATATCCTTTGTTCTCATCCTTGTGGCTAAAAGGGATTGATGAGCATCTCGCATGGTGGTATCTGTGAGCAATAATTTTTTTTGATCCTTTACCCATTTAACCACACCCTCTGGCCCCTGAGAATCAAGGAGTTGTTTAGTACCCGATAGATTTTCTGGTATTTTAACCTTTGGAACAAGAGGGACATCATACTCTTTTTTTTCACCCTTTGTTTCCATTATTTTTTCCGCTAGGTATGTCAAAACTTTAAGCTCTTTATTGGATTTTGGTGCTATGTCAAACAAATCACCATTTTCATTGATAAAGTTAGTATGACTTTTACCTGCAATAAAGGTATCATGGCTTAGTACATTTATTAGAAATGCCCTATTGGTTTTAACTCCACTTATGGCCATTTCTTGCATACATCTAATGTTCTTTTTGGCCGCATCTTCGAAGGTTCTGGACCAAGACGTTACTTTTACCAATAGACTATCGTAATATGGGCTGATAATAGCCCCAGTGAAACCATTGCCCCCATCAAGCCTAATCCCGAAGCCTGAGCCCGTACGGTAAACATCTATTTTACCCGTATCGGGAGCAAATTGATTGGTGGGGTCTTCCGTTGTTACCCTAGATTGAATGGCATAGCCATTGATGTTAATTTCACTTTGTGAATTTATTCCGATTTCCTTGGAGTTTAGTGGATACCCTTGGGCTATAAGGATTTGACTTTGAACAATATCAATACCTGTAACCATTTCTGTCACCGTATGCTCCACCTGAATACGAGGATTCATTTCAATAAAATAGTGGTTTCCATACATATCCACCAAAAATTCAACGGTACCAGCATTTTCATAGCCAACGGTTTGGGCAATTCTTAGGGCATCTTCACAAATCTTCTCCCGCAGCTCATTACTTAGGGAAAAGGCTGGGGCGTACTCAATAAGTTTTTGATGTCTTCTTTGGATTGAACAATCCCTCTCATATAGATGAACCAGATTACCATGAAGGTCACCTAAAACCTGTACCTCAATGTGTTTGGGGGACTCTATATACTTTTCTATAAAAACATCCTCAATACCAAAAGCTTTTTTTGCTTCATTTCGGGCGCTTTTAAGGGATTCCAATAACTCCTCTTTATTTCTAACAACCCTCATACCCCTTCCGCCACCACCAGCTGCGGCTTTAATTATAATAGGAAAGCCATGTTGCTCCACAAAGGAAAAAACTTCATCATCATTTTTAATAGCCTTTTCACTACCTGGGATAACGGGAACCTTTGCTTCCATGGCCACAAGTTTTGACTGAATTTTATCACCCATTTTTTGCAAAATGGTATGACTTGGCCCAATAAATGCAATACCTGCTTCTTGGCACTTCCTGGCAAAATCGTGATTCTCCGATAGGAAGCCATAACCAGGATGAATGGCATCAACCCCTTTTTTAAGTGCAAGGCTTATTATTTCGTCTATGCTCAAATAAGCTTCCACGGGACCTTTGTTTTTACCAACCAAATATGATTCGTCTGCTTTAGTTCGAAAAAGGGAGGTTTTGTCTTCATTTGAGTAAATGGCAACTGACCTTATCCCTAGCTCCTTACAAGCACGAAAAACCCTTATGGCAATTTCGCCACGATTTGCAACCAGAATACGTTTGAATCGCTTTGTCATTAAATATCACCCCATAATTTTAATGTTTATCTATTGATATGTTACTTTATAATTTTTAGCCACATCATTATAAAGCAATACATTATTGATAGGAAGATTAAGTAAATTCATAATATAATATTAACATTTATTCAAAACAAACACTATAGCACGTTAATAAAATAAAGGGAATATTAATTACTTATTAAATTACTATTACTATTCTTTTAGTACCTTGCAACAAAAGGTAGCTTATGTTATTCTGTAGATGTTGTTAATATTAACCAATGGATTATGAGAATTATTTTAGGATGGTGATACAGTGAATATACAGTTTAAAAAAGGTGTTTTGGAGTTATGTGTTTTGTCTTTATTAGATAAAAAGGATCGCTATGGTTATGAATTAGTAAATGAGATATCGAAGAATATATCTATTTCCGAGGGAACCATATATCCATTACTTAAAAGACTAAAGGATGAAGGTTACTTCTCTACATATCTTCAAGAATCCCAAGAAGGTCCACCTAGGAAGTACTATCAGTTAACAGAAGCGGGAAAAGAGATTTTAGAAGATTTAAAAAGAGATTGGTTCCATTTTGTAAACGGTGTTACCAAAATTTTAGAAGGGGATGAGAATAATGAATAAGAAAGATTTTTTAGATATTTTGGGTAAAGGCTTAAGTAATTTGCCAGAACAAGATAGAAAAGAAATTCTTTATGATTACGAGGAACATTTTAATATTGGTAGTGAAAATGGGAAAAGCGAAGATGAGATATCGGTTTCCCTTGGTAACCCCACAACCTTAGCTAAAGAGTTTAATATTAATTATATGATTAACAAAGCGGAAAATGAAAGAACAACCACTAGTATTTTCAGTGCAGTTTTTGCCACATTGAGTTTAGGCTTATTTAATTTAATATTTGTGCTGGGTCCCTTTTTAGCAACATGGGCCGTGGTGTTTTCGCTGTTTATAGCATCCTTTAGTTTTTCTCTAGGAGGGGTAGTCCTATTCCTGGGATCCTTTGTGGGCTTTTTAGGGATGGTTAACATACCTTTTTATATCAGTGTAGGCGTTGTATTCTTAGGCATAGGTTTTTTTGCATTGGGTGCATTGTTCTCCATAGGGGTTTACTATTTAGCTAAAGGTTTATATATATTAACAATTAAATACCTTAAATTTAATATGAAAATAATTATTGGGAGGAGAATGGCCAGTGAAAAATCAACCTAAGATAGTAAGAGTAGTTTTATATTTGTTGGTTATTATGGTTTTGTCGTTTTCAATTGCAGGAAGTATTTTTGCCTTAACGGGTTTTTCCTTTATCAATGAAGGGGTAGAGTACATCTTAGATGAAGAATATTGGTTTGACATCCAAAATATCCAAGATATTATCATAGATAACACCAATCATAAGGTGAGGATTATTCCAGCTGAAGATGAAAAGGTGAGGGTTCATTTAAATGGTAAATTAGTTGCTTCATCTGATGCATATATACCAGAATTAGTTTTTACAGAAACCAGCACTAGCTTAAAGATAGAAGTTAAAAAATTATCCATAAAGACTTTTATGGGCTTTTATTCAACAAATGTTTCATTAGATGTTTATTTACCAGTTAGTTTTGAGGGGAACATGGATCTAAGAACTTCTTCTGGTCGTGTAGAAATAGATGAACTTAATCTAAACGAATTTAAGTATAAATCTTCTTCTGGTAGCTTAACAGCCAAATCAATTTCAGCAGTGCATGGGGCTATTATAACTTCTTCAGGGAGAGTTAGTATCCAATCAGCACAGATGGAAAAACTTAAAGTTCAAACAAGTTCAGGAAACATTGAAATAGACAAAATAATATCAGAGGACGTATCCCTTACAGGATCATCTGCCCGAATTACAATTGGGCAGTTAGATACAAAGGAAATTAAACACAGTACTTCTTCAGGTAATTTAGATATTGGCAACGTCAAAATGGTAAATGGTGAGTTTGATAGTTCTTCAGGTAGGCTTACTTTTAACGATGTAACTGGAAATTTACAAGCGACCAGTCGATCAGGAAATATCAGTATCAAATACAATGAATACAATAGTAATATCAAAATTCAAACATCATCGGGAAGAGTGGACCTAGTATTACCAGCTGAAGCCGCGTTTTTAGTGGATGCAAGAACATCGTCAGGTAGAATAAGATTAGACTTTGATGTAACAGTAAATGGAGAAATGCAAGATAAAAATGTTGTAGGCAGTGTGGGTAATGGTACAAATAAAGTTGATATAAGAACATCTTCAGGAAATATAAATATAAGCAAATAAAAAACAAGGGGCTGTGTTATACAGGCCCTTGTTTTCACTTAAACATAAGTTGTTCTATAACTTCAAAAGTCTCCTGGGATATCTCCAAAGGGAAAAATTTGAATCCAGATCTATTCACATCTGCCACTAGGTAAGACACACCATTTTTATAGACCCTTAAATTGTAAACTGCAAAATTCCCTAGCTCTGTATCAGGTTCAAAAACACTGATTGAAATTTTCGCTGGTTTTCCATACTTTATGTCAAGTACGTACATATTGAAGCCATCTATGAAATGAATGCTTTTTGATTTACCTTCCATAAGATCCCCTTTAAGGGAATTGAGGAATTTCTGATCTTCTATTGTAACTTGTTTTAAAATATCAGTAACGCTGTTGCTGTCAGAAGTACTATAAGATGCTCTTATACTATAGTGCGATATATCCAAATTAAGATATTGTCGTGGAAGGAAATCTTGATTATAAACGTAAGTCAGTATAATTGTTAATAAAGCAAATTGAATTACTGTCGTGAGTTTAAACTTTGTTATTAGTTTAGCATTGATTTTCCCAGACAAATTTAATGAAAACATAGAATATACAATGGGTGTTGATAAAAGCAGAAATAAAGGCTCATAGAAGAATGTATGGCTTTCAAAGCTAAATACTCTATAATAACTATATAAATGTATGACCGATACTGTTAGATGAACACCTAATCCTAAGGATTTTAAAATACCCACTTTGTTTTTACCAATACCCATGATTAAAGTGGGAAGTACAATAAAAGCTGGAATGAATAAAATGGAGTATATACTGAAAGGAATATAGATTTTAAAAATAAAGGAAATGGTAACTACTATAAAATAAATGGAATATAAGTAAAGCAAATATTTAATAAGTTTTGTCATATTTATCCCCCATAACTCCTATAAGGTTTGCTTATTGGCTTTCTTCAATTATTACAGCATTTAAAACCTTATTGTAGTAGTCAGTTTCTAATATTCTAGCGGACATGAAAAATTTAGTTTCCACTATGGATTTAATGGTCTCGACATACTGTTCATTAACCATAACCCCATCATTTGGTATAAATTCTTGGGTTACTGAGTTGTATCTTCCCTTATCAGTAATAAAGCTGTGATTTCTGAAAATCACCAAAGGGTCTGCATCAGAAAAAATATCTGTGCCCATAAGTAACCTTGAATCAAACTCTAGTCCTAATAGATTTGAAAGGGTTGGTATTATATCAAGACTTGAACAGGGCTTGTCCACAGTCAATGGTTCCATCCCCTTTGTGTAAAGGATGAAATTACTCCTGTACAGCTCAAAGTTTCTTTCCAGATGTCCCCCTGCGAACTCATCTATAACATCATCATCAAGACCATAGGGATAATGATCTGCACTTAAAGCAATAAGAGTCCTCTCCGCCACCCCCGCTTTTTCCAGTTCATCTAACAAATGCTCCAACGCCTTATCAAGCTCTATTTGAGTGGCTAAATAAGCTCTAGCTTGATTTGAAAAGGGTAAGTTCTCAACATACTTTCTATTTTTTGCTGCCATGGAGTTACCTGTAAAATTATATTGTAAATGTCCACTTACTGTCATGTAATATGCATGAAAAGGTTCGTCATTAATATATTCTGGGGTGGTCTTTTGCAACATCTCCAGATCCGATGCTGGCCATACTCTTCTTACATCTAAACCATTTCCTATACCCTTATATATATAACCCATATTAGGATGAGATTTATCACGGGCATAATATCTATAGTTATGGTTATAATACGCCACAGTTTTATAACCTAAGTTTTTTAACTGATTTCCCATAACAAAGGGCAAATCTATTGCAGCGGATTCTTTAAAACTCCATACCCTACTTTTAGGTATCAGACCAGTCAAAGCCACATACTCACCATCTGAGGTACTAACATCCCAAATCGGCACATAAAAATTACTGAAATTATAGCCTTCATTAACCAGTTTGTATAAAGTAGGAGTTATGTCCTTATGAACTGCAAAGGGTGAGAAGGCTTCAGCGGTTATAAGTACTAGGTTATACCCCTCATACTTTCCAGTAAAATCATTTTTTGCTGTTGGTCTTACACTACTAAAATACTGATGCATTGTTAACAAGTCTTTATTATTCTCATTAGATTTTAGATATTCAAAATCTATATTCATAATATTGTACTCTATTTCCCTAGGGGGCTCCTCGGGTGGTTCAGGTATAAATACATCCACATGTGGTGACCAACCAGTAAAAAAACGCTGCATATCAATTCGCATTGTGGTGACTAAGCCTAAATGATTCATAGATAATATTGGATTGTAATTATTATAATACAGGTCAAAGGGAGAATTAGCTCCTTTACCACCTACGTGAATTGTCATTATACCTGTTAAATGAGTTACCAAGGCCAAAGCCGCTAAATAGACTCGTACTGTTTTTTTGGTTTTAAATTCAAAACTGAGACTTTTCATAAATAAAAGCATAATGGCAGGTAAGAGTAGAATAATTATCCAATGCAAGTTGCTTAAGATAAAGGTAAGAATATCTCTCCAAAATCCTATTACTTGCGAAGAGTTTTTAACAGAATATATGGTGTAAAAGGTTTGGAAAATATTATAATAAACAAGTTGAGAAGCAAATACAACCCCTAATAAAAGCAATGTTATTGCCACAAGGATTCTTTGAAATCTGTTTTGAAAAAAGCTAACAAAGATAAGGACAATTGAGGCAATGGGGATAGTAAAAATCAATGAAATTACTATACCCACTGAAAAGAATTGTCCAACAGTCCTTAGTCTTAAAACAAACTCCATGATGAAAATAGAAAGAACCATATATGCAAACAAAAACAGTTTATTGGTTTTTTTTGACATAAAATATCACCTCTTATGCATATTCTAGTATATTATGACAAGAAAAACTATAACTTTTTAAACAGTTAATATTTTTTTAATCTTTAACGTACTTATATAATTTTTTTGTCATATTAAGAAGTATAGTAAGAGCAAAGAGAGGTGTCTATATGGAAAACAGAGCCATTTGTGAAGATAACAAATCCTTTGATATTTATCTTGTGAAAGTGAATGACCAAACTGTTTATGGTTGTGAAAAAAAAGAAAGAGCAAAAGAAATAGTGGATAGGCTAAATAAAATTTTCTTAGATCCCCATAGGGACCTGGACTTCATTACACCATCTTATATAAATAATAAATACGTGGTGTGTTGTCCTAAGGTGCGAAAAAATGTTGGAGAGGTTACCTACCTTTTTGATACCAGCAATGGTGCTAGGGGCTTTAGAAGTTACCCTGCCAAACTATATGAGTCATCAAACTGGAGTGATTCAGTATACCCTGAGGAGCAAACTGCCATATTGGAAATAAGCCACAGTGCCACTGCTCCCTGGCATGAAGCATTAACCATAGCCAACTCCATACGCTCAGCGGTTAAACTAAACTTCCCAGATGCACTGGGAAATGAAAACATTACCCAACTTAAAAAACCAGATAATTACTCAGGTGAAATAGCAAATATTATTTCACAAAGTGCAAAATGTGAGTATTACGGAGTTCCATGCCAAGGGACTCAGCCTGGGCGGACTTCACCCTGTCCAGAAATAGGATTTAATGCACAAAATATCCTAAACACCAACACCTACAATGAAGAGGTATTTCACCCTCAGGACTTAACTGCAGCCATCACCCCTACCAGTAATTGGTTTGATAATTACTTGAATAAATACATTAGGGTTACCAACTTAGCCGATGAAAAGAAAAGTATAGTTGTACGAGTAACAGACATGGCCCCAAGGGGAAAAGGCATAGAGTTATCATATCGGGCATGGGTGGAAATAGGGAGACCATCAGGACCAGATACAGTTAAATTAGAGTTAATGAAATAAAAATAGCTAAGCCACTGGGAATATACCCTTTTTTAGGACTGTTCAAAAGTATTGAGGTTCAAAGTACAAGAAAGCCCATTCTCCCCAGCGTATAAGAAATACGCGAGGAAGATGGGCTTTTGCAGTAAAGATTAAATGAAGATTTTTCAGCGGTCTTTCAAAGGCTTCTTATTCTTCTTCACCTATAACCTCAGGCTCTGGCATTTCATCCACAGTCTCAGTTTCTAAATCTTCACTGGAGAACTGCTCTAAACCTGTGATAAGACCATATACCGTTTCACTGGAGTCGTTAACCCTTACACTATTGTGAAGGTTAAAGCTTTCAATGGTAATGGCATCATTTAATTCCATTTCAGACACATCTATTTCCAAGGAATCTGGTAAGTATTCCATCTTACCCACTGCATTGATATCAGATTTTTGGATATTAAGCATTAGCTGTTTGCTTCTAAGTTGCTCCACACCCTTAAATTGAATGGGGATACTCATATTTATCTCTTGATCCTTTGATACCAGCTGTATATCCACATGCTGTATTTGATCCTTAAGTAATTTTTTCTGAACCTCTTTGATAAACCCAAACTTTTTAGCCTTTCTACCAATTTTTACCCAAACCCTAGCATTGGCACCACCAGAAACAATGGCTTTTCTCAAATCCTTTTCATCAAACTTTACTGATGTGGTTTCAACATTGTAACCATAAACGACCCCTGGCACAAATCCTGGTTCTCTAAATTTTTTACTTGCTTCCCTAACACTGGCATTTAATTGTATCTCTCCCATACAAATTCCTCCTTTAGTTATCTATTAATCCTATGTGCTTTTTTACCCCAAATGCACAAATATTAGGATCAATTTTTCTATTGGGGCTTGTCCACTTAAAGATAAGAATAAAGTGGATTTTTCTGAATTGTACTATTAATTAGTATAACATAGAATACCAGTTGTGTAAAATTGAAGGAGCTTGCCAAATGGCAAGCTCCTTATTTTTGCAAAAACCTTAATACGTTTTTCACCTGCATGATAGTACCTAAAACTAAACAATCCTCATCCACATCGAATAAACCATAATGGGCTTCATGGGTAATTCCTTTTTCCTCGTTTCGACACCCTAGATTGAAAAAAGCTCCAGGGGCTGCTTGGGCGAAATAAGAAAAGTCTTCCACACCTAAACTTGGTTGCTGGATATATTTAACTCCATTTTTGCCCAGTAGTTCTTCGCCATTTGCCTTTACCATATCCACTATTTCATCAGCATTAATTAAAGCAGCATACCCTTCTTCACGGATTAGTTCACCTTGCCCACCTAAGGATTGGGATACTTGGGTAACTATCTTTTCAATTTTTTTAATCACCAGTTCCCTGGTTTTGGGGTCTAAGGTTCTCACAGTACCCACAAGCTCCACCTTATCTGCGATGATATTGCCTTGGGTACCACCTTTTATGGTACCTATGGTTACAACAGCAGAGTTCCGTGGATCTACATTCCTGCTGACTATGGTTTGAAGTGCAGTAAGGACATGGCAAGCTAACATAATGGCATCAACTCCCCCATGGGGATACGCCCCATGGCTACTTTTACCATGAAGTATGATTTTAATGGTATCAGAGGATGCATTCATCTGTCCATATTTAATGGCGATTTCACCAGTGGCAATTTCTGATGATACATGTAATCCAAACACAGCGTCCACATGGGGGTTTTCCATGACCCCTGCCTCAATCATAGGTTTTGCACCACCTACTGTTTCTTCAGCGGGTTGAAAAAACAGCTTTACATTTCCATTAAGATTACTCTTTATTTCATTTAATAGCCTAGCAGCACCCAGTAGGATAGTCATATGAGCATCATGTCCACAAGCATGCATCTTACCTTGGATTTTTGACTTATAGCTTACATCCTTTAAATCAATGATCGGTAAAGCATCCATATCAGCCCTTAAGGCGACGGTTTTTCCAGGGGCATTTCCGCGGATCAGACCCACAATTCCAGTATTTGCCACACTTTGATATTCTATTTTCATACTTTCCAATAGTTCAATTATTTTCCCTTGAGTCCGATATTCCTCCATACCAAACTCTGGGTTTTGGTGGAAGTCTCTTCTAATAGAGATTAACCAATCTTTGATTTCTCCGGCCTTTTCTTTTAAATATTCATCCCTCATCAGATTGTAGCACTCTCCTCAATTACAAGCTTCTTGTTAGTGGCATCCAACGAAGCTCTTACTCCAAAGGGGAGGGTAACCTTAGGGGTGCAATGACCAGCTTTTAAATTATAGATTGTGGGCTTATTAAAGGGAACAATTATTTCTTGGAACACTTCCATTAGGCTAAGACTTTCATTATGTTTTTTAGGTTCACAATCATTCCAATCTCCTAATATAACACCTATGGCATCATGAAACTTTCCCGCCAATGCCAGTTGTGTTAACATGCGATCAATCCTATAAGGTTCTTCACCTATATCCTCAAGGAAAAGAATCTTCCCCTTTGTGTTAATTTCATAGGGCGTACCTAAAGTCGCAGCAACCAATGCTAGATTCCCACCAACCAATACACCTTCAGCCTTACCCTCAAGTAAGCAATCTATTTTAACCCCTTTAGGGTTTAATATCTCACCCATTGGCTCAGTACTTGTAATTGACCTTAATAATTCCTGAAGAGAAAATTCGTCTATTTCCCCAGATAAATCAGATGCGGCCATGGGTCCATGGAATGTTACTAAATTGGATATTTGGTTCATTCCTAAATGTAGTGCTGTGATATCACTATATCCCACAAAAACCTTAGGGTTTTCCTTTATTAAATTAAAGTCTACTTTATCAAGGATTTTAGTGGCACCGTATCCCCCACGTAAGCAGATAATTCCATCAACTTCAGGATCCTTAAAAACTTTATTTAAATCATCTGCCCTTACCTGGTCTTTTCCTGCAAGATAACCGTGGTTAGAAAAACAGCTATCATATAGTTTTACTTTAAAACCCAACCCTTGGATTTTTTCCTTGGCCATCATAACTTTTTCTTGGGATGCGGGACTTGAAGTAGCTACAATCCCTATGGTATCACCTGTCTTCAGTGCCTTTGGTTTAAGCATTCTTTCGTCCTCCTTAATTTCATCAATATTAATATAATCTCTAAATATCAAAATAATACTAAACTTGTAGTAAGTCTTATGAAGTTCAAAAACCCAGCCCCAAATGGTATTTAAAATACCAGAGGAGCTGGGCTTATTTAATAAAATATAATCCTTAACCGAACATTATCCTGGCAACGATTACAGCTGTAATAATACCTACGAAGTCAGCGATAAGTCCAGCAGGCAGAGCATGTCTTGTTTTCTTGATGGCAACTGAACCAAAGTAAACTGCTAAAACGTAAAAAGTAGTTTCAGTGGAACCTTGCATAATTGAAGCCGTACGGCCAATAAGTGAATCAGGTCCGTGGTTTGTTATTAAGTCACTCATAACACCTTGGGCTCCACCACCTGAGAGAGGTCTTAAAAATCCTAATGGTAAAACTTCAGCAGGCATACCAATTAGATTAGTAATTGGGCTTAATGCATTTGTTAGTACATCCATGGCGCCAGATGCTCTAAATATACCAATTGCCACTAACATACCCACAAGGAAAGGAATAATTTTAACCGCAGTTTCAAAACCTTCTTTAGCACCATCAGTAAATGATTCATATACTTTAACCTTTTTGATAAACGCAAAGGCAGGAATTACTAGTAAGATAAAAGGAATTGCATACTTTGAAATATTTCCAACTAATTCAATAAACATAAGTCCTTACCCCCTATTTGCCCACAGATTGCTCTGTTTGGATTTCTACTGCTTGTTCTGGTTTGATTTGAAACATAGGTAGTCTCTGAAGTAATTTTACTGCAATGATGGCTGCGGTGGTGGAAGCCAAAGTTGCGATAATTGTTGGTCCAATAATTTCTGTAGAGTTAGCAGAGCCTGCAGCTACCCTAATTGCAATAACTGATGCAGGAATTAATGTTACAGAGGAAGTGTTAATTGCCAAGAATGTTGCCATGGCATTTGAAGCAGTATCCTTATGGGGGTTAAGGGTTTGAAGTTCCTTCATCGCCTTAAGACCCAATGGAGTGGCAGCGTTACCCAAACCTAACATATTAGCTGCCATATTCATAATCATGGCACCCATGGCAGGGTGATCTGCTGGTACCTCTGGGAAAAGAGGTTTCATGACAAATTTAAGAGCCTTAGCCAACACATTGATAAGACCTGAATCTTGCGCAATTTTCATAATACCTAACCATAAAGCCATTGTACCTATAAGTCCTAAAGATAAATCCACACCTTGACGGGCACTGTTAATGGCCGCCTCTGTAACTGCCTCTATATTACCGTTGATAGCACCTACAATAACTCCAACAGCTATTAGTAAAAACCATACTACGTTAATCATTCGATTTTTGCCTCCTTTGATAAATTGTTAATTGGTATAAATAATGCCAAATGCTAATCAACTATCCTCCTTTACCATTAAATAATCTTTATATTTGCACCTAAATTATCCTAAATGGGTGGGAATAACCTCTTTAGAAATTAGGTCCTTGTATTCTTCTCTCTTTACAATAACCTGAGCCTTTCCATCCTTTAATAAAACCACAGCAGGTTTAGTTAGTCTATTATAGTTACTAGCCATGGAATAGTTATAGGCACCTGTATTTTTTACAGCTAGAATATCCCCAGACTGGATTTTAGGAACCGTTAAATCCCAGATAAGAATATCTCCAGTTTCACAGCATTTGCCTGCTATGGTTACAACTTCAGTTAGTTCCTCATTGACTTTATTAGCAACCACTGCCTGATATTTAGATTTATAAAGAGCAGGACGGGGATTGTCAGGCAAACCGCCATCAATGCTTACATAAGTTCTTACCTTTGGTATTTCCTTAATGGCTCCAATGGTGTAGAGGGTAATCCCCGCTTCGCCAACTATCCATCTACCTGGCTCAATTATGATGGTTGGCATTTCCACACCAACTAATTTACATCCAGCCTTGATATTATCCATAATTGGTTCTATGAAATATGATAGGGGTTTTGTTTCTTGGTCTGAATCGGTATAGTTGATACCAAAACCTCCACCAATATTAAGTTCTTTTGTAATAAAACCTAAACTGTCTTTTAAATCCCTCATTATTCTTAAGACAACTTGAATGGAAGCTAAATAACCATGAATATCAAAGAGCTGTGAACCCACATGGAAATGAAATCCCAAAAGATTAATACTTGGTGAATCCATGACTTGTTTAACAGCTGTTTGTACTATATCGCCTTCTAAGCAGATCCCAAACTTTGAATCAGTTTGCCCTGTGGTTATATACTCATGGGTTTTCCCACCAATTCCTGGGGCGATACGAAACAAGATATCAACTTGCTTTTGTTGTTCTGTGGCTATGGCAGTAAGCATTTCCAGTTCAAAAAAGTTATCAACAATAAATCTACCTACATTATTAGTTACAGCCAACACAAGCTCTTCATATGATTTGTTATTGCCATGAAACATTACTTTTTCCATGGGGAAACCTGCGGAAATGGCTGTAAACAGCTCTCCACCAGATACCACGTCTAAGCCTAGGCCTTCACGGTCTATAATTTTGCACATGGCCATGGTTAAAAAAGCTTTGCTGGCATATGCCGCCTTAGTGTTTGGATATTTTCCTAAAAAAGAATTTTGGATCTCTTTGCATTTAGCTACAATATGATCCTCTGACATTACATATAAAGGGGTACCAAATTCCTTTGCCAATTTCACTGTATCCACATTGGCAAAGTGTAAGTTATTTAACATAACTACATCTCCTTTAAAATAAAATTATATATAAAAACAAAAAACGACCTTGAGTAAACTCAGGTCGTAAATTACATGTCCTAAATTCCCTCTCTTTCCCCTAGGTGGATAGCGCAACACAGTAAAATGGGCTTTTACTGTGACAGTTCTACAGCTATTAACTGTAGACCCAGCAAGCACCTTTGAGATAGTGCCCACTTCGGCGGTAGTTCCTTTCCCATGGGATCAAGACTTCTCAAGCTCCCCCATGGTACTTATAAATACCGCGCCTCTACCCCACTACTTAAGAAATGTGAGGTATATTATTTAATTTTGATATTTTACAGTTTACAGTACCACAGTGAAAGTGTCAATGGTTATAAGCAAACCTTATATTACCATTGAGTAATTTTTTTTAGACTATTAACAACAAAAGGGGGTGTGTGTTAATATTATATCAACACAGAAAATTTCAACTTTTGCATAGCATACAAGGATTAAGAGTAGGGGGGAAGGTAATGCGTAAAAACTCCAATCGTGATAAAATTCTGGCTTATCTTGAGAGCCACAGTGAGAAAAATGGTCAAAATGCAGGATGTGGAACCACTGAAATAGCTAAAGTGCTGGATATAGACCGAACAAACACCAGTAAGATTCTTAATCAACTTTATAGCGAAGGTATGGTTTTAAAAATCAAGGGAAAGCCAGTTTTGTACACCATCAATTATAACACCCAAAGAATTAGTGGCAAGGCTAGCTTTGATAACACCATAGGTGCTGACAAAAGTTTAAAGAAATGTATACAACAGGCAAAAGCTTCTATTTTATACCCACCCAGGGGCCTTTATACTTTGCTTTTAGGTGAAACAGGGGTAGGAAAGACCATGTTTGCAGAGCTTATGCATAAATTTGCCATTGAAAATGGGATAATTCAGCCCAACGCCCCGTTTATTACTTTTAACTGTGCAGATTATGCCAGTTTACCCCAGCTCCTTATGGCACAGCTTTTTGGTTCTAAAAAGGGTGCATTCACAGGGGCCGACAAGGATAGGGTTGGGCTTGTGGCAAAGGCTGATAAAGGGGTTTTACTTTTAGATGAAGTTCATCGCTTGCCTCCAGAGGGCCAGGAAATGCTTTTTTATTTAATGGATAAAGGGGAATTTACTTCCCTTGGCGAAGATAAGGTCCAAAAAAGTGATGTATTAATAATCTGTGCCACAACGGAAGAAGCTGACACAAGCCTTTTAGCCACATTTACCCGTAGGATCCCCATAAGCATTACCATACCTCCACTGAGAGAAAGGACTTTAGAAGAAAGATATGAGCTTATCTGTGATTTTTTGAAGGAGGAAGCTTCAAGGGTTGGAAGGGAGATTGTGGTTTCACCTAATAGTCTGAGGAGTTTACTTCTATATAATTGCACGGGAAATGTTGGTCAACTGAAAAGTGACATACAGTTGGGTTGTGCCAACGCCTTTTTAAAAAGTATTTCAAGGAAGGAAAAAGTGATAAGCCTTCACAGCACTGATATTGCAGGCCATGTAAAACAGGGTCTAATACTTTATAAAAACAATAAGGATTACATAGATACCATAATTGATGACAATGGACGTTTGGCATTTAGTAATGAAGGGATTGAGAAAAAAAGCCAGGATGTTCAAAAAAAACCAAGGTCTTTTTTATGAAAACTTAGAGGTGAGGATAAAGGAACTAAAAGATAGAGGTGTGGATGAAGAAGATATCAATGTACTTATGTCCTTTGAAATCGAAAGCTATTTTAAAGAGCTAATTACCACATCCCAGGGCAATATTAACAAACAGGAGCTATCTAAGCTGGTTGAAAAATCCATAATTGATTTGGTTGAGGAGTTTTTAGCCTTTGCGGGAACTAAGCTTAACAGGATTTTTCCCAACAAAACCTTTTACGGATTATGCCTACACATCACTTCAAGTATAGAAAGAATCAAGCAGGGTAAAAAAATAGTGAACCATAATCTTAAGAAAATAATAGAAGAATTTAAAGATGAATATATACTGGCATTAAATTTTGCCACAAAAATTGAAAAAGAGTTTTCCATAAAACTTCCCGTTGATGAGATAGGGTTTATTTCAATGTTTTTGACATTGGGGCAAGAATCAAATATCGAGGATGATAAACATCCCATTGTGGTTGTTGCCATGCATGGTAGACATACGGCATCTTCCATGGTGGAAGTAGCCCAAAGGCTAGTGGGAGCCTACAATATTTACCCCTATGATATGAATCTAGATAAGCACCCCGAAGACGCTTATAAAGAACTTAAAGAACTAATTATAAAAAACCATATGGGTGTTGGGGTACTATTATTGGTGGATATGGGCTCTTTAAAGATGTTTGGCACTTTAATTGAAGAGGAAACTGGTATTAAAATCAGAGTTATAGAGATGGCATCCACCATTACAGCCATCGAATGTGCAAGAAAATCCTTAATTGAACCAGATATTCATAAAATATGGGAATCTGTGAACGAAAGTCACTTTAATTTCTTCAACTCATCCCTTAAGAGTATGTCAGAGGTTTTCGTGGCCCAAAAGGATAAGATTATTATAACTTTGTGTACAACTGGGGAAGGTAGTGCAGTAGCAATAAAGGAAATGATTGAGAAAAAGGCATTTATAAAGAAGGAAAACATCCAAGTAATACCTTTAAATGTAAATAACATAAAAGAGTTTTATGCATCCATTAACAAACTTAAGAAAAACAAAAAGATTGTTGCCATAGTTGGAACCTTTAACCCTGATATATACGGGATACCCTTTATCCCTGTATCCCATTTATTTGAGGATAAAGATATTACTTCCCTTAAAGTTCTTATAGAAACTGACTCCAAGAAGGCCTTTGGCTGGATAGTGGAAAACTATAAGGAAGAGCTGGATCCAGAAATCGATGTGGATTTTTATAAGGAAATGTGTTTATCTACCATAGATTTCTTAAAAAACAACCTTGGATATCATATATCTGAGGAACTGGGCACAGGAATAGTACTTCATATGATATGTGCCATAAAACGTATAAGCTTAGGAGATAACTGCCCACCTTGTGAAGTTAAAGAAAAGGTAATGTCAAATTTTAAAGAGGAGGTTAATAAACTCAAAGGATTTATTAACTCCATAGGTGCCAAAAGAAAAATTTCCATGAGCGATGATGAAATTTGCTTTATTTTAAGAAATGTGTTGGAAATTTACCAGTAAAGTGTGTAAAATCTTAAAAATGTGTGTAATTTATCAAAAGATGTGTGCAATTATTTAGAGTATATAAACTAAAGATGTTAGAAGTGTGTAAAGTATTTTGAAAAAGCAGAGTAAAACCCTTAATTTTGCTCTGCTTTTTTATTTGGCACGCAATTTGCAATATTTAAATCGAAATTGAATACTTGTGATCACAAGGGGGTGTGTAGTTGATGACTAAGGTTATGTTGATATGTTCTGCAGGAATGTCAACATCTTTACTGGTATCAAAAATGCAAAAGGAAGCTGAATCTAGGGGGCTAGAAATGGAGATTTGGGCAGTGGGCACTTCAGGTTTTAAGCCTGTAATTGATAAGCCCGACGTTATTTTACTAGGTCCACAAGTAAGGTTTATGAAGGCAGAGGTTACAGATTTGGCCAAGGGTAAGCCCGTGGATGTAATTGACACAAGGGCCTATGGCAGAGTAGATGGTGCCAGTGTGTTAAACCAGGTGTTACAACTATTAGGAAACTAATGGTTTGTGATTAAAAAATAAGGAGGGAAATTAAATGGGATTTATCGACAGTTTTGCAGCTTGGTTAGAAAAACATTTTTTACCTATAGCAGGCAAGATAGGTAGACAGAAACACTTAGCGTCCATGAGAGATGGTTTTATCGCAATAATTCCAATGGTAATGATGGGTGCTATGGTAACAATGCTTAACCACGTTTTTATCAACTCAAATTCCTTTATCGGTGAGTATTTAAACAAAATGCAATGGTATGCTAACTCAATTCAACCTGTACTTACCAAGTATGTGTCTCCAGTTATGGGACAGATTTGGTGGGGAACTTTGGCACTGGGGGTTATTTTCTCAGTATTTACAATTTCTTACCACTTAGCTAAATCATATGGGGTAGATGGCTTATCTGCAGGTATAGTAGCAACTGTATCCTACCTAACCTTGTTACCACAGGCTGCCTCTGAGGCTGCTGGTTGGGGAACACTTTCTTGGAATTCTTTTAACTCATCCGCCGTATTTACTGGACTTTTAACAGCCATGGTTGCTACGGAGATCTTTAGGTGGGTTACTCAAAAGGACTGGGTAATAAAAATGCCAGAGCAAGTACCACCTGCGGTATCTAGAGCATTTTCAGCGGTAATTCCAGGTGGAATAACAATGTTAATCTTTGGTATAATTTCAATTATCTTTATCAACTTCGTTGGAACACCACTTAAGGATTGGATAGAGCAAACTATTCAATCACCCCTTGTTAATTTAGGTCAATCACCATTTACCCTTATCTTCTTAATGATGATTTCTCAACTATTATGGTTCTTCGGCCTACACGGTATGAACATAGTTGGTCCAGCAGTAGACACCATGTATGGGCCAGCACTACAACAAAACTTTGAAGCTATAACAGTATTTGGCAAGGAAGCACCAAATGTTATAACAAGAAACTTCATAGACGTTTACGGTATGCATGGTGGTTCTGGGGCAACTTTAGGGTTAATCATCGCTATATATTTATTCTCGAAAAGACAGGAACACAAAGAACTTGCAAAGCTTGCTACCCCATCAGGTATATTCCAAATCAATGAGCCTGTAATTTACGGACTACCAATTGTATTAAATCCAATTATGTTTATTCCATTCTTATTAACCCCTGCCATAACAATTTTCATCGCTTGGTTATTTACAGGTCCAATTCCCTTTGCAGGAAGATTATATTTAAGTATCCCATGGACAGCTCCACCTATTATTTCCGCCTTCTTAGGTACAGGTGGTAATATCCCAGCAACCATATTAGCCGCAATAACCTTGGCTTTATCAATCTTAATCTACGCCCCGTTTGTTTTGGTTGCAAATAGGCAAGTGGCTGACGAACACCAAGTAGAGGGATCTGAAAGCATAACAATGTAATTAAATTAGGTAGGTGGGTCAAACCCACCTACCTTTTACAACAATAACCAATTAAGAGGTGATACTAGATGCCAACCTTTAAAAACGAAGCTATTTTGGATTACCCCGTGGATAAAGTTTTCAAAGTATTTAGGGATACTGCCAAAAGAGATTTTCCCAAATTTAATGATAAAAAGCCCATAGGCTGCTCCATAGAAAGAAATGTAGGAACTTACTCACTGAAGACCGCTAGGATGAAGGTGGAAATAACAGACTATAAACCAAACGAAATTTATGAAATTTCAAGTCATAAGGGTAAAACCCTATATAAATCAAACTATCAGTTTGTTTCCTTAGGGGAAAATAAGACAAAGCTACTTCTAACAGAGAGTGAATACACCCAAGGGGCACTGAATTTCCTAAATACCATAATAGCATCTATATTTTTTAAAGGGAGAATCAAAAAGAGATTTTATTAGTTTATACAGGGCTTGAAAGGGGAAATAGAAAAAAATTCAAATTAAATGGATTAAAGAAAGTGAGGGTTGGTTGTGGATAAGAAAATTAAGTTATGTATAATTGGTGGAGGGTCATCA
>CAYYRM010000019.1:0-22128 GCA_964474005.1 uncultured Eubacteriales bacterium | reverse complement strand
GTAGGTTGTAAGAAAAAAAAGTCTACATCGCAAAAAGCTTCCTTTACTATGCCATTGACAAAGTATTCGCTAAAGATGAAACAATGACATACATAGCCAGTGTGTTGTCGCAGGATAATTTATATAAAGAACCAAAGGTTTTAGGAACCTTTGTTGACAACCATGATGTACCGCGGTTTATAAATGGCACCATAGATAATGGCCTTCAGCGTCTAAAACTCGCTTTGGCTTTCTTATTTGGGTTTAGGGGTGTGCCTATAATATACTATGGTACTGAGATTGCAATGGAAGGTGGAAAAGACCCAGATAATCGCAGAGATATGGAATTTGGGGCTAATCCTGAGGTGACTGAATATGTAAGGGATTTGATTGCTTTAAGGAAAGATAATCCTACCTTAAGTTATGGACAAACTAAAATTCTTAAAGTAACCGATGATACACTGGTCTTCATGAGGGAATGGGGAAATCAGCAAACTGTCATTTTTATTAATAATAGTAGTGCAGAAAAAGAAATAATTATAAGACTGCCAGATAATATGTGTGGGGCAAACTGGGAACCAATTTGGGGTATTTCTATAATTAGTTATGATTATGGGTTTATAAAATGTTACATACAAAAAAAATCCGCCAGTTACTATAATGTAAAGTAAAAAAAAACAGCCATTTTTGGCTGTTTTATTTTTTACAATCTACTTAAAAGAGGTTTAAATATCCACGCCTCTTTGCCATCATTTAAAACCACTTTAAACCAATCACCTTGTTCTCCTGTAATTCTAACAACATCCCCAAGGTTTAACTGTGTTATTAGGCTATGATTTGTACTAGGGCCTGAACGTACATTAACTAATTTAGAAGAAATGTGCCCCAGTTGATGACCAGTTTTACTTGTTACTAACCAAGCAGCAATCCAACCAGTTTGACCATTGATTGTACCCTGGAACCATTGGTCTGAATACTTAAGGGCTAGAATTTCATCACCTCTTCTAACGGTACCAATAATAGAACTATTGGTATTATTAGAACTTCTAAAATTTACAGTACCTGCATCAACAACAATTGTGGCTCTAGCAATGGTGCTTGTTGGCGGAGGGGTAGGATTGGTGGGTTGTGTAGGCTGAGTTGGAGCACTACCACTTAAGTCAGCTATGATTTTTTTTAAGTCAGCAATTTCTTTTTCTAACCCCTTGTACTGGTTATGTAGCTGCTCGTATTTCAGTTGTTGGGCTACAATGTCTGCTTGTACTTCAGAGCGAAAGATTCCTAAAACCCGGTCTAAGTAGCCCTTACTAATAAGGGGATTATCATTTGTACCAGGTCTGGCAGTACTCATCCAAGCTGCATTTGCACCAATAACAGAAAAAGCTACAATTAATAGGACAGAAAGGATAACTTTATACCTTTTTTGCAATATATTCCCTCCTTTCGCATGATGCCTTTCTAATCATCTATATTCGACACTAAAAGCCTAAACCCTTTAATTTTTGTAATAAGAAATTCTGGAAATTCATAGAGTATAACAATAAGAAAAAAGGGGTGATTTAAATTTGACTAAAGACTACATCATGGGTTATCTAAAGCTTTTACTTACCTTAGGTCTACTGATAATAGGGCTTTTACACCTTCCTTCAATAAATATCAATAGCCTTGAGGGGATTTTTAGCCTATCATGGTTTGTGGTTGGAGGCCTAATGGTGCTGGGTAATTACTTATACATATCAAAAGTGGAAAAAAG
Source organism: uncultured Eubacteriales bacterium (assembly GCA_964474005.1). Taxonomy (GTDB): domain Bacteria; phylum Bacillota; class Proteinivoracia; order Proteinivoracales; family Proteinivoracaceae; genus Alkalicella. Next base: position 20,396 of record CAYYRM010000019.1, on the reverse strand, counting down.
AGACCAAAAAAAGCGGGTAATAAGAAAAAGGGCTATGAAGAAAAGAGGGATTATTTAGATAATAGGTCTGCAATATGGCAGATCTATTTATTTATATGAAATATTTACAAAATAAAAAAGAAAGGTATAATTGTGATAATAGGTAATATGTTTAGAGGAGGGGTAGATACTATGAAAGCTAAAATTATGAGGGTGACCTTGGCTTTGGTGGTTTGTTTGCTTATTTTTTGGGGATATAGGCATATGGTACCAACCCATGTTGAATCAAGGGGGAGTTATATTTTTTTACCAAATACACTGGAAGAGCTAGAAAACTCGTCTGAAATAATAGTAATAGGACGTGTTGATAAGATTATTGAACACCACATGGAGGTCGATGATGATAAAAAGTTGCCTTTATCATGGAGAACATTGACTTCATTTAAAATAGAGGAAGTCATCAAAGGTGGGGCTTTAGAGGGAAAAGAAATAGTTGTTTGGGAAAATTACGGTTATCATAGGGATGCCACTGGTTTATATTTATATGGAGAAACACCCATGGATAAAAAAATGAGTATGTTTTGTTTTTGAATTACTATGAAGACGATGATTGTTATTATATAAATACATTTAAGGGAAAACACCTTACCCATAATGCAGTAAGAAAAACTGAGAAAGATTTGAACCATAAAAACACCAAAGTTTCAGAAGTGAATTTCAAAGGGTATTTACCAATACATCTAGAAGTATTGGAGAAGTATGTGTGGGATTAAAAATCATAAACTAAGGACCTGCAATGATTGCAAGTCCTTTTTAATTTTTAGATACAAAAACCCACCACCACTTACACCACTTACCACCACCAACACCACTTTGATAACTAACTGTAGCCCATGCTTTAGCTTGTGGACTTTCGAAGAGCGGGGAACACGGATACCACAGGGAAATACATTCACAGATACCACTGTTTATAAAACCTAAAACCCACCACCACTTACACCACTTACCACCACCAACACCACTTTGATAACCAATTGAGGCTTTAAGATAAAAAGCTTATCACACTATATTTCACTAAAAAAATACAAAAAGCATAGGAGAATGTTAGTTCTTTTTGTATGTCTGGGCCGACACGAGGTACGGCCCCTACACTGATCATCTGTGGCAGGTCTACTCAGAGAATGTAATTCTCCTACTCAGAAGCCCATTGGCTTCCTAATCAGAACCGCAGGTTCCTAATCAGGAAACTTCAGTTTCCCTACTCTGCCATTTAGATCCTTTAGATCCGTGAAGATCCGTGGCAAAATAAATAAAGACCTTCAAAACCCACCACCACTTACACCACTTACCACCACCAACACCACTTTGATAACCAATTGAGGCTTTAAGATAAAAAGCTTATCACACTATATTTCACTAAAAAAATACAAAAAGCATAGGAGAATGTTAGTTCTTTTTGTATGTCTGGGCCGACACGAGGTACGGCCCCTACACTCATCATCTGGCAGGTCTACTCAGAGAATGTAATTCTCCTAATCAAAGCCAAGGGCTCCTAATCAGAACCGAAGGTTCCTAATCAGGAAACTTCAGTTTCCCTACTCTATTTTTTGCATCTTAATATAATTTACTATATACTTTTTATTAAAAATTGTTATAATACAGTTATAAGAATGGGGGGAATACAACATGTCTGAGACTAAACACGAAAAAATTATCGAACATATAGATAATTTACCCATTGGATCTAAGATTTCCGTACGAAGGATAGCAAAAAATCTTAGGGTCAGTGAAGGAACTGCCTATAGAGCAATAAAGGATGCTGAAAACATTGGGTTAGTTAGTACCATGCCTAGGGTAGGAACCATAAGGATAAAAAAACAAACCAAAGAAAACATTGAGAAACTCACCTTTGCAGAAATTGTAAACATTGTTGAGGGAAGTGTACTTGGAGGTAGAACAGGCCTTCATAAAACCCTTAACAAATTTGTGATCGGTGCCATGGAAATAGACGCCATGGTTAAGTACATAGAACCCGACAATCTTCTTATAGTGGGAAATAGAATTGAGGCACAAAAAAAAGCCCTTGATATAGGGGCTGCAATACTTATAACCGGTGGTTTTGACACAGATGAAGAGATCAAAAAAATCGCTGATAGAAAAGAACTTCCAGTTATCCAAACAACCTATGACACATTTACCATTGCAACCCTAATCAACAGGGCCATTTATGATAGGTTAATTAAAAAGGATATTGTTTTAGTTGAGGATATCATTGTTAGAGAACCAGACTACCTTCCTGTAACTGCCAAGGTATCCACTTGGAAAAGAATGGTTAAGGATACCACACACACCCGTTTTCCAGTGGTTGATGAACAAATGAGGGTTGTAGGTATTGTAACATCAAAGGATGTCACCGGGGCTGAGCTCTTTAGTCCCATTGAAAAATATATGACAAAAAACCCTGTAACAGTTACAGCTAAAACATCCTTGGCTTCTGTGGCCCATACAATGGTGTGGGAGGGGATTGAGCTAATACCCGTGGTTGAAAATCGCAAACTAATTGGTGTTGTTTCAAGGCAGGATGTTATGAAGGCCCTTCAACAAGGTCAAAAGCAGCCACAAACCAGTATGACAATAAATGATTCTGTACTAAGTGGGTTTAAAGAGGAAGAAATCCCTGGAGGTGTAAGGCTTTCTGGGGAAATAACCCCCATGATGACAAATCACCTTGGGGGGGCCAGTAGTGGAGCACTTATGATTCTTCTTACTAACACAGCCTATGCTGCTTTAAGAAGGGCGAAATTTTTAGATACAGTTTCGGAAACCATTACAGTTTATTTCTTTAAACCTATTCAGATAGAGACCCCTGTGGTTGTGGAGGGAAGGATATTGGATATGGGCAGGAAGAGTGGGAAGGTAGATCTTACAATTTATTGTCAAGGCAACATAGTATGTAAAGCCATTTTGTCAGCCCAAGTTTTAGATAAATAACTAATCCTCACTATCTTGGGTTAGATCAGTTACTAATAGGTCAACTTTTAAATTTTTAGCTATGGTGATAGTTCTTATTGCCAATCTATATTGCCTATCTTCCACCGATACAATTCTATTATTTAAAATGGTCATTATTATGTTTGGATCAATGTCCTCAACATTTTCCCCAATTAAATCTTTAAGTAAATCACCAGCTTCCCTTTTAATATCCACGTTTCGTAAGGCATCTGATAAATTTGTTTCTATGGTTATTTCCTTGACAACAAAATCCCTTTCAAGCTGTTGCACCTTCTCAAATCTGTCGATGGTATTTTGTAATTCCACTGCATAGTTTTCTAACTCCTTTTTTTCTAGGTAGAGGGTGTCATAATTTTTTCCTTGCATGTAAAGGGCTATAAAGGCACCCACAAGGGAGCCTAAAAGGAACATACCAATAAATTTAGGTAGATTTTTTATATTATACGGAAAATAAAAGTATTTCATATGCCTAACCCTCACCCTTTGTTAGCAAAAGAACTAGGAGATATCCAATGTGGGAACCTCCAAAGGCGAATAAGATTAGAATAACCTGTTTTATTACCACAGATAATTGCCCTCCTAAAAAACCACTTTCTATGGCTCTTATGGTTGAAAAGGTTCCACCTAAGGCTGCAACCATAGCCCAAATTTTTAGTTTAGATGCCAAATCAGCCATGGTGTATAAAGGGGGTCTACCAGTAAGTAAAGTGCTAAGGGTCCCTATGGTGGCACCACCCACAACAACACCCAGGGCTATAAAAAATTCCAGTGTTGCAGTGGACCAAAAAGAATTGCTATTTTGCATTTTTCTCACCCCATAGTTTAGATTTGTTAAAGCATATTATAAAGATTTTTAATTTATACCATAAGTGTAAGGCTATAATACAAGTAAGGGGAATATATAAATGGACATATTTTTCATAGATAGAAAAACCAATGAAAAGAAAAAGGAAATAGTGGCAGGGGAGAAGTTAATCAAGTGGAGTTATGAGACACCTACTGGGAGAACTTTGTCTGAGGTACTATTTAAAAGAAAATTTATCAGTTGGCTCTACGGCTGGGTTCAAGATAGACCAAACAGTTCCAAAAAAATAGCAAAGTTTGTGGAAGAGTTGGGCATTGATATGACTGAGGCGGTTCGTGAAAATATTGAGCAATACTCCTCCTTTAATGATTTCTTTGCCAGGGAAATAAAACCACACTCAAGACCAGTGGAGCAAAAAAACGATATGTTGATATCCCCTGCAGATGGTAGAGTTTTTGCTTATGAGAATATTGATATCCAGAAGGTAGTGCAGGTAAAGGGATTCAATTACTCTTTAGGTGAATTGTTAGATGATAAAGTCTTAGCCCAAAAATACCAAGGGGGAGTTTGTCTAGTTGTAAGACTATGCCCAGCTGATTATCATAGGTTTCACTTTTGTGATTCTGGAATAGCCAGTGGAACTAAAAAAATTAAAGGGCATTATTATTCAGTAAACCCCATGGCATTACATCAAATTGCCAGTCTTTATTGTAGAAATAAAAGGGAGATAACAATTTTAGAATCTGACAATTTTGGTAGTATTGCATATATTGAGGTGGGGGCCACGGCTGTGGGCAGTATAATACAAACATATGAGATGGATTCAAGGGTTGTTAAGGGGCAGGAAAAAGGGTATTTTAAATTTGGTGGGTCCACTGTTATTTTGTTTATGGAGAAAGAAAAAGTAAAAATAGATGAAGATTTACTTATTAACACTGAGACAGGATACGAGACAAAGGTAAATATGGGAGAAAGAATAGGCGTGAAACTAAAGTAGTGGGCACTTCAAGTGCCCACTACTTAGTTTATTAATAATTTCAGAAAGAATTATGTTATTTGGAACTTCTAATAATTCATTTACCCAAACGGCGATTCATAGTATAATCAATAATAACTACTATCATATAAAGGAGTTGAGCCCATGGATAAATTTGTACACCTTCACACTCATTCTGAATACAGTCTCCTTGACGGTGCGGCGAAGATAAAAAATATGGTGGCAAGGGCTAAGGAATTGGGTCAGCCAGCTTTGGCTATAACCGACCATGGGACAATGTATGGGGTAATTGATTTTTACAAGGAATGTAAAAAGCAAGGGATAAAGCCAATAATCGGCTGTGAAGTCTATGTAGCATCAGGTAGTAGGTTTTCTAAAGAGGGAAAAAAGGATGATAATAGCTATCACTTAGTACTCCTTGCCAAGGATAACAAGGGTTACAAAAATTTAATGAAGCTTGTATCACTTGGTTACATAGAAGGATTCTACTACAAACCCAGGGTGGATATGGAGCTTTTGGAAAGATACAGCGAAGGACTCATCTGTCTAAGTGCCTGCCTGGGAGGAGAGATTCCACAATTTATTTTACAAAAGAGGTATGAGGAAGCCAAGGAAACCACACAAAGGCTACTAAATATTTACGGTAGAGATAATTTTTATGTGGAACTTCAAGATCATGGCCTCATGGAACAAAAGGAAGTCAACACTAAACTGTTAGAGTTGGCAAAGGAATTTGATCTAAACCTTGTGGTTACAAATGATATTCATTATACTTCAAGGGATGACAGTGATCCCCATGATGTACTTCTATGTATCCAGACAGCTAAGCAAATAGAAGATTCTGAACGTATGAAGTTTCCCAATGATGAATTTTACTTAAAATCCAGGGAGGAGCTGGCTACAGCGTATGCATCGCTGATTCCTTCCAGTGAGGAGCTTGAACATATCTTTATTCATATTCCACAGGCCTTAGACAATACATTGGTAATAGCTGAAAAATGTAATGTGGAATTTGACTTTAATACCACCCATTTACCTGAGTATCCTGTACCCTTAGGAAAGACATTGGACTCATACCTAAAAGAGCTTTGTGAAATTGGAATAAAGGAACGGTACCCTAATATAACTGATGAAGTTGAAAAAAGGCTTAGTATGGAGCTTGAAGTTATTAAGAATATGGGCTATAGTGGCTATTTCCTAATTGTGTGGGACTTTATTAATTTCGCCAAGCAAAATGGAATATTGGTAGGTCCAGGACGAGGTTCTGCAGCAGGATCCATAGTGGCATATTCCTTAGGAATTACCAATATCGATCCCCTTAAATATGACCTTTTATTTGAGCGTTTCTTAAACCCTGAAAGGGTTACCATGCCAGATATAGATATAGATTTTTGCTATGAACGACGTGAGGAAGTAATAGCATATGTGGTTGAAAAATATGGGGAGGATAGAGTTGCACAAATCATCACCTTTGGAACCATGGCTGCCAGGGCAGTGGTTAGAGATGTGGGTAGAGCATTGGGGATACCATACTCAGATGTGGATAAAATAGCCAAACTTATTCCCATGGAATTAAACATGTCTATCCAAAAGGCATTAACTGTGGAGCCAATCTTAAAAAAATTATATGAGGAAGATGAAACTGTAAAGAAACTAATAGATGTATCTTTATCCCTAGAGGGTATGCCTCGACATTCTTCAACCCATGCTGCGGGTGTAGTGATTTCCAAAGAGCCTCTAACTGAATATGTGCCATTGCAAACGGTGGAAAATGGGGTGGTAACTCAATTCCCCATGGGGACATTAGAAGAGCTTGGGTTACTTAAAATGGATTTTTTAGGGTTAAGGACATTAACAATTATAAATAACGCGGTAAATATAATAAAACAAAGTAAAGGTTTATCCATTGACATAGACAAAATACCCTATGATGATAAAAAAACATTTGAGCTGTTATCTGAAGGTAAAACCCTTGGGGTTTTTCAGTTGGAAAGTAGTGGGATGCGAAATGTCCTTAGGGATCTAAAACCATCTAAATTTGAAGAAATCATTGCGGTGGTGGCCCTTTATAGACCAGGACCTATGGAGCAGATTCCAACCTTTATTAAAAGTAAACATAAGGAAATCCCTATTACCTATCCCCATGAAAAAGTGAAAAGTGTGTTAGAGGAAACATATGGGATAATGGTTTACCAAGAACAAATTATGCGTGTGGCATCGGATTTAGCTGGCTTCTCTTTAGGTGAAGCAGATATCTTAAGAAGGGCCATTGGTAAGAAAAAGAGGGAGGTACTGGCTGAGCAAAGGAAGCTATTTGTGGATGGTTGTCTAAGAAATGGCTTAGATGAAAGTTTGGCAGGTAATGTATATGACCTTATTGTAAAATTTGCTGATTATGGATTCAACAAAGCCCATGCCGCTGCTTATGCGGTGTTGGCATATCAAACTGGGTATCTAAAAGCCAATTACCCCACGGAATTTTTAGCAGCCATGCTAACTGGTGTAATGGGTTCATCTGATAAAGTAGCCCTTTATATAGATGATTGTAAAGGTCTAGGTATCGAAGTTTTACCCCCAGATATTAACGAAAGTCTTAAAAGTTTTACCGTGGTTGATAATACCAGAATACGTTTCGGCCTTTTAGCTGTAAAAAACGTAGGTGGTGCAGTAATAGATGAGATTATTAAGGAAAGGCTGGAAAACGGACCTTTTAAAACCATGGACGATTTTGTATCTAGGGTATATAATTTTAATAGAAGGGTCCTAGAAAGCTTGATAAAGGCCGGGGCCTTTGATTCAATAAACACCAACAGAGCACAACTACTAAGTTGTATTGATCAAATAGTGAATTATGGTGAAAGGGTGAGACGGGAAAAGGATAGTGGACAAATATCACTATTTGATATTTTCTCCGACTCAGACCATCAAAAACTGGTATTACCCGACTTTCCTCCCTTTAGTACAAAGGAACAATTGGCTTTGGAAAAAGAGACCTTAGGTCTTTATATCAGTGGTCATCCCCTGAATGACTATATGCATATCTATACTAAAGGTGTAAGCAATACCATCGATTTAAAGGAGCTTCCTGATAATCAAAGGGTTTTAGTGGCAGGTACAGTATCTTCATGCAAAAAGATATTCACTAAAACTGGAAAACCCATGGCTTTTGTGGAACTTGAAGATATGTACGGGGTTGTGGAAGTGGTGGTCTTTACAGACCAGTATGAGAAAAATATAGATAAATTCTTTTCAGATGAACCCATAGTAGTATCAGGTAGAGTATCACTCAAAGAAGAGGAAGACCCTAAGGTTGTTTGTCAAGAAATATTTAAAATAAACGAGGAATTTAGAACCTATAAGAAAAATATCCAACCCCCAAGGGAAACTATAAAAGAAATTAGCCCTATATACGAGGTTAAAAAAGTATATATTAAAATAAATAATGATGAGGACCTTATCAGTAAACTAAATAGGGTTTTGGAAGTGGCTCAGGGGGAATCAGAAGTGTATTTTTATCTTAGTGACAATAAAAAGGTATTAAAGGCCCATTCTAGAGTGTCAATTACCGATACATTACTAGAATGTATCGGGGATATGGTGGGTAAAGAAAATGTAAAGGTTCAATAATTTTAGGCATAGACTAAAATAAGGAGAGGGGTTGTTTTTAATATGAAAAAGCTTATAGTTGAAATGCTTGAACAAAGGGGAGTGGAGATCGAATCCATTGCTGAACTGGTTTTAGAATTGCAAAAGCCATATGTACCTAATATAGAGCTTGAAGCATGCACTATGCATGTTGAAAAGGTTTTAGAAAAAAGAGAGGTACAAAATGCGGTGTTAACAGGCTTAGTTTTAGATATTTATGCTGAGAAAAAGATGTTGCCAGAGCCATTGCAGACAATTTTAGAAACCGATGAAGGTTTATATGGAATAGATGAAATTTTGGCCCTTAGTATAACAAATATTTATGGAAGCATAGGATTTACAAACTTTGGATATTTAGATAAGATTAAAATAGGTATCTTAGAAAAGCTAAACAATAAAAGTGGTGGCAAGGTTAACACCTTTTTAGATGATCTTGTGGCAGCCATAGCCGCATCAGCGGCTTCTCGTTTGGTACATCAAGATAAAGGTGAAGCTATTTAGTGCTTTAAGCCGATGTGGTTGACTACCACATCGGCTTCATTTATAATTTAAGTTAGAATTTTAAAAAACTTTAGGGAGGAATCAGCAATGCGGGAGCAAGCCTTAAAACTACACAAAGACAATCAAGGCAAACTGGCAGTGGTGAGTAAAGTAGAGGTAAAGGACGCAAAGGATTTAAGCTTGGCTTATTCACCAGGAGTAGCAGAACCATGTCTGGAAATACATAAGGATGTAAATACAGTTTATGATTACACTGCTAAAGGTAACTTCGTGGCAGTGGTTTCAGACGGTACAGCAGTACTTGGACTGGGAGATATCGGTCCAGAGGCAGCTATGCCTGTTATGGAAGGAAAGGCGGTATTATTTAAAGCCTTTGCAGGGGTGGATGCTTTTCCTATCTGTGTAGATACCACTGATGTTGATAAGATTGTTGAGTTGGTAAGGCTTTTACAACCCACCTTTGGTGGAGTTAATTTAGAGGATATAGCTGCACCTAGTTGTTTTGAAATCGAAAAGAAACTAAAGGAGATTTGTGATATACCAATTTTCCATGATGACCAACATGGTACTGCCATCGTAACAGTGGCTGGCCTTATCAATGCACTAAAAATAGTAAAGAAAAACGCTGAAGACATTAAAGTTGTTGTTAACGGTGCTGGTGCATCTGCCATTGCAGTAACAAAACTTATCATGGGGCTTGGAACCAAAAATATAATAATGTGTGATAGCAAAGGCTCATTATATGAAGGTCGTACTGAAAGCATGAATCCTTATAAAGATGAGATGGCTGTTATTACAAATCCTGATAACATAAATGTTAGCTTAAAACAAGCTTTAGAGGGTGCGGATGTGTTTATTGGTTTATCCATAGGAAATGTAGTATCAAAGGACATGATAGAAGGTATGGCAAAGGACCCCATAATTTTTGCTATGGCTAATCCAACCCCAGAAATTGATCCTGCATTGGCTAAAGAAGCTGGAGCCCGTGTAATTGGCACAGGGCGTTCCGATTATCCAAACCAAGTAAATAACGTACTGGCATTCCCCGGTGTATTTAGGGGTGCATTGGATACAAGGGCTAAGGACATCAATGAGGAAATGAAGGTTGCAGCTGCCCATGCCATCGCAAGCCTAATCACGGATGAAGAGCTTAATGAAGAATATGTTATCCCTAAGCCCTTTGACCCAAGGGTAGCTCCTGAAGTGGCAAAGGCTGTGGCCATTGCTGCCATGGAAACAAAAGTTGCAAGAATCCAGGTTGACCCAGAAAGTGTTTTAAAAAGAACAAAGGAATTGGCTAGTATTAAATAATATATAAGCCGTTGACAAGTTCAACGGCTTTTTTATGTTTTTTTACAAAATAAGGGCTTTTTTTAAAAAAAGTAAAAGGATTTTATGATATTACAAAGAATAGTATAAAATAATAAGGAAATGGCGAAAGAGGGGTGTTTGAAAAAATGCTGATGATTGAGGTTATACAACAATGCTATTCCTGATAATTTCAATTTTCGTTTTTTTAACCTTTGTTATGGAAGTAGGAGCCATAGAACTTAAAATCACAGGTATGGAAATAAGTAATGCCAGATTTCAAGCATTGTCTGCATTAACAGGTACAGGGTTTACCACCAAGGACAGTGAGACTATATTAAATAACAGAATAAGGAAAAGGATAATCATGACTTTAATGATTATCGGCCACATTGGCTTAACAGTTATAGTAATCTCTGCAGTTACCCTTAGCAGAGCAATTACCCTTTGGCAATTAATAGCCGGTTTTACTTTAATCTTTGTGGCCTATTTATTTGCTTCAAATGCACCACTTTTAAATAATCTTGATAAAGGAATAGAATCACAGTTAATAAAAAATTTGCGGTTAAGAAAAAAACCTGTGGAAGAAGTGCTCCATTTAAATGATCAATATAGCGTGGCTGAAGTTGAATTAAATAATGATTGTGTAATCTTAAATAAAAGCTTAGCTTCTTTACAATTAACAAAACGAGATATTTTGGTTTTGGCCATCAAAGGTGACAATAGATTAATTTTAACACCCACAGGAAATGATATAATTAAACGAGGAGATACATTGGTTGTATATGGTAAACTTAAGAATATAGAAAATATCGTAAACTGCGATATTATTGAATAAAAGAAAGGGTGGAAAAGATATGTGGAAAGTAGTTTATATAGCATCTAGTGAACAGTTAGCTGAAAAAATAAAAAATAAGCTTTCTACTGAAGGTTTCATGGTCCAACTAAGGGAATTATCCAAAAATCCTCAGAAAAAGGGACAAGTAGAGATTTTAGTGCCGAGGTCTGAAGCTCAAGATGTTGTAGAATATTTATCAGAGTTTAGTTAAAAACTATTGAAGTTATAGCAATAAATGATACAATAAAATGAGAAAACAAATTTCGTCCCTATGGGACATAATTGGTCCCATTGTAGGCTAAGGAGGATAATTTAATATGAGTAAGCGTATTGCTGTAATGACCAGTGGAGGAGACGCCCCAGGTATGAATGCAGCTGTCAGAGCTGTGGTACGTAAGGGAATTTATCATGGGCTAGAGGTTTACGGAATTAAAAAAGGATTTGCGGGGTTAATTACAGGTGAATTGGATAAAATGGAATTAAGCTCTGTGGCAGATATCATACATCGTGGAGGTACTATTTTAAGAACTGCCCGTTGTGAAGAGTTCAAAAATCCTGAAGTTCAAAAAAAAGCAGTTGAATTGTTAAGGGAAAAAGGGATCGATGGTATAATTGTGGTGGGTGGAGATGGATCTTTTATGGGAGCCAAAGCTTTATCGAAACTTGGAATCCCTACCATTGGAATCCCAGGAACCATTGATAACGATATTCCATGCACTGATTATTGCATAGGTTTCGATACTGCAGTGAACACTGCAATTGATGCAATCAATAAGATCCGTGATACTGCCACTTCCCACGAGAGAACCTTTGTTGTTGAGGTAATGGGAAGGGACGCTGGTGATATTGCATTAACAGCTGGATTAGCAGGTGGTGCTGAATCCATTTTAATACCAGAGGTTAAAACTGAGTTGTCAGATGTGGTTGAAAGATTACTACAGGGGGCAAAAAGGGGTAAACTACATAGTATCATAGTAGTGGCCGAAGGTGCAGCAAATGGAATGGATGTAGGAAAATATATTCAACAAAAAACAGGGTTTGATACTAGGGTAATTGTATTAGGACATATTCAAAGGGGTGGGGCACCAACTTCCTTTGATAGAATCTTAGCCAGCCGCCTAGCTGCTAAGGCAGTGGATTTGTTACTAGATAATGAAGCGGGAAAAATGTTAGGGATTATAGATGGAAAGATTGTGGCCACTGACATAGAAGTTGCATTAAGTCAAAAACACGTGATCGACAAAGAAATGCTAGAATTGGCCATGGTATTATCTATTTAGATTTAAGGAGGAGAAGTATGAGAAGGACAAAGATTGTTTGTACCATAGGGCCTGCCAGTGAATCACCTGAACAGCTGAAAAAACTGATTTTGGCAGGAATGAATGTGGCGAGGTTGAACTTTTCCCATGGTGATTATGAAGAACATGGTAAAAGGATTGAAAACATTAGGAAAGTTTCCCATGAATTGGGTAGGAATGTGGCAATACTTTTAGATACAAAGGGACCAGAAATTAGAATTAAAAAGTTCTCTGAAGGAAAGATACAATTAAATGAAGGTGACTTCTTCACATTGACAACAGAGGATATAATGGGTGATAATACAAAGGTTTCAGTTACTTATGAAGGCCTTCCACAGGATGTAAAAGCAGGGGACAAAATACTAATTGATGATGGTCTTATTGAGTTAAAGGTTATGGAAATCACTGATACCGATGTGAAATGTCAGGTTCAAAACGGTGGACCCTTAAGCGATAGGAAGGGTGTAAATTTACCTGGGATTTCAGTTTCTTTACCTGCCATGAGTGAGAAGGACTATAATGATATTTTATTTGGTATAGAACAAGGTGTGGACTTTATAGCTGCTTCTTTTATAAGGAAGGCGTCTGACGTTCTTGCCATTCGCAGGGTTTTAGAAGAAAACAACAGTGATATTCATATTATATCTAAAATTGAAAATCAAGAAGGTGTAGATAACCTAGATGAAATCCTAAGGGTTTCAGATGGACTAATGGTTGCCAGGGGTGACTTAGGTGTAGAGATACCTGTGGAAGAAGTGCCCCTAGCTCAAAAGACAATGATTGAAAATTGTAATCGTGCTGGTAAACCAGTAATCACAGCAACTCAAATGCTTGATTCTATGATGCGAAATCCTAGACCAACAAGGGCTGAAACTTCTGATGTTGCCAATGCAATTTTTGATGGAACAGACGCAATTATGCTTTCTGGTGAGACAGCTGCAGGAAAATATCCCGAAGAATCAGTAAAGACCATGGCACAAATCGCCGAAAGAGCAGAACAGGCCATCAGATATGACGAAATTTTAGGGAAGAAGACCTTTGTTCCAAAGGCATCAATAACTGATTCCATCAGTAGCGCTACTTGTGCTTCAGCTCAGAATTTAGGGGCTTCTGCCATTATTACTTCAACCCAGTCTGGTTTCACTGCAAAAATGGTATCTAAATATAGGCCTAAATGTCCTATTATTGCAGTTACACCTGACGAAACAGTGGTTAGAAAGCTTTTACTATCATGGGGAGTATTCCCAGTACTTGGAAACCAAACGGACAATACCGATGATATGATTCAAGAGGCAATTAATACTTCACTAAATTCTGGTCATATTAAAAATGGTGATCTAGTGATAATCACAGCAGGTGTTCCCGTGGGTATAGCTGGAACAACTAACCTACTTAAGGTTCACATAGTAGGTGATGTGATTGTAAAGGGTACTGGAATAGGTAATAACCCTGTATATGGAAAGACCATAGTGGCTAAAACCGCTAAGGATTTAGAGCTCAAAAAAGGGCAAGGAGATATCCTGATAACCCTTTCCACAGACAGTGATTTAGTTCCTAACCTTGAAGGAATTAAGGCAATAGTTGCTGAGGAAGGTGGACTAACTTCTCCAACTGCCATTGTGGGGCTTTCTAAAGGAATTCCTGTGGTTGTAGGGGCCAGTGGAGCCACATGCCTATTAAAAGATGGTGAAGAAGTCACTGTGGATACCCACAGAGGATTGGTTTACAGAGGGCATGCAAAGGTAAGATAATAAATTATAAATCCCAGCTAAATTAGCTGGGATTTGTTTTACAAATAAAGTATAATATGAGTAAAAAAGGTGGGGAAGGGTATGTTAGCTAAGTTGTTATTGATCTTTACCATTGTGCCTTTGGTAGAACTGTTTTTACTTATACGGGTTGGTGAATACCTTGGAGCTGGTCCAACGGTGGTTATAGTAGCAGCCACAGGATTTTTTGGAGTTTTATTGGCAAAATCCCAAGGGCTAAAGGTTTTAAAGGATATGGGCAATGCTTTAACATTAGGTGAAATGCCTGGAGCAGAATTGATAGACGGCGTGTTTATCTTAATTGGTGGAGCATTTTTACTAACACCAGGTCTTCTAACTGATTTAGCTGGTTTTATGCTTCTATTCCCTGGGAGTAGACATATTATTAAAAATTATGCCAAGGGTAAACTTCAAAAAATGATGGAAAGTGGTTCTCTTTTTATATATAGGAGATAAAAGTGAAGTGGACAAAAAATAAGAGTATTAAATCTTAGTGATTTATACTCTTATTTTTGTATTATAGGTAAGTATTAAGACCTTTTAGTAACTCTTGAAAATATTTCTTGTAGTCATATTCTTCACCCAGTAGTTTTCCTTGGGAAACTACGCTTATCCCCTCATAGCTTTTGGCCAGTAAAAAGGTTAAAGATGTTATTATTTTAGCACTTCTCATTATACTTATTTTAGGGAAATGGGTTTGACTACCTATACCAGAGATTCCAAGGGAGAGCTTTCTTGACACTTTATATCTTTTTATTAATCCCTCCTCTGAAGTTAGTGAGATTTTTCCCCCTGAAAAAAATTCAAGGTTAATAAAGTACGCATCCTTTAATTCGTGCCCGTGGGTTTCTAAAAAATTCATCACACCACTGTAGTCACCTGAGCGATCAGAGGTTAATAGTAAATAAACATCTAAATTTTCAAGACCACCTTGGACCTCAATATTATTAAACAAATCCAAAAAAAGCTCTTCAGCATAAGTGTTTCTAGTACCCACAGACCTAGGCAAATTATAGCTTTTCCAAAAAATAATGGATGTGTATACCAACATGGGGATAACCAGTGCAAGTAGACCGTACCAATAAAGCATAACAGGGGTACTATATCTAAAAGAATGTAACAGGGATGGTAATAAAATTAAACAAGCTAATATTAAAAATACAAAATAGATAAATATATATCTATAGAATTTGCCTTTTATGTAGCTTTTAGTTAAGGGCACATAGTATCGCGGGATAATAAAAACAACTTTTCCCCTAGCTTTTGAACCAGGGAGTTTTAACACTAAATTTTCTTTGTTTCCCAGTGGCAAGAAATAAGATAATAGCAAAACACCATTAAGCTCTAAGTAAAAGCCTATGGTTAATAATACTGAGAAAACAAAGGTTAGGATTGGGTTAATGGGAAACAAAAGGAAACCTATGATAAATATCCCAAAATTGATCAATACCACAAACAATTGATCAGGAAGCTGCTTATAATAACAGGTGGTACTTTCAAAACCTGCCCTTTCCCAGGGTGTTAAAAATTCATTACTAGACTTAACTTCTTTTTCTCCAACCATCTAAAACACCTTCCTTCATTTTCAACATCACAATATTTTAATTTTTTATATGGTAAATTATCTTGCTTGTTTCAATTTTAGGGGTTCCATTAATATGTACTTAAAAGCTTATGAAGTTTTAGGGTATGTATTTTAGATTTCATGCAAATGGAAAAGTATTGCATTTATCCTCATAGTATTTAACACCCTTAAAAAAATATTGATACATTATAATTCTATACAGTTCATAAATAACCCTTTTTTCGACAATGGGAAATATTAACTAATAGATTATTTTCTAAAAGGTATTGACCATATCCCTTTAGTATGTTAAAATAGTAAACGTTGAAAAAATAAATACGTTTTACTCTTATCAAGAGAGGTGGAGGGACTGGCCCTATGAAGCCCGGCAACCCGCTTTCCCAACAGGGGAAGGTCAGTGGTGCCAATTCCTACAGACATATGTCTGGTAGATGAGAGGCGCTGATGTATATCTGCCTCTTTCTATTAGAAAGAGGTTTTTGTTTTATAAAGGGGAGGAATCAGATTGTTAAAAGTTAAGAATTTAAATAAAGTATATGGAGCAGATAAATCCTTGGTCCACGCTCTAAAAGATATAAACTTAGAGGTTAATAAAGGTGAGATCTATGGAATTATCGGTTTAAGTGGTGCAGGTAAAAGTACTTTAATTAGAACTCTAAATCTACTGGAAAAACCAAACTCAGGGGTTATTGAATTGGATGGAGAAAATATATTGAATTTTTCAGATAAAAAGCTGAGGGATATGAGAAGTCAAATGGGTATGATTTTTCAAAGCTTTAATCTACTATCATCCCTGACTGTTTATGAAAATGTTGAATTGCCACTAAAAATAGCTAAAAAGAAAGATAGAAAAGAAAAAGTAACGGAGCTATTAAATCTAGTAGGTCTATTAGACAAAAAGGATAGTTTTCCCAGTCAATTAAGTGGGGGACAAAAGCAAAGAGTAGGTATAGCCAGAGCTTTAGCAAACGATCCTAAATTATTGCTTTGTGATGAGCCAACTTCAGCCTTAGACCCTATAACCACAAAATCTATCCTTAGTTTGTTAAAAGAAATAAACACTAAGTTTAATCTGACCATGGTATTAATAACCCATGACATGAGTGTAATAAAAGAATTGTGTCATAAGGTTGCAGTTATATCAAATGGAGAGATTGTGGAATCTGGGGATGTCTTCGATATTTTCACTGAACCCAGAGCCAATGCCACTAAAGAATTCTTGTTAGAAGATTCTTTTGTTGAGAAAGAAAACTTTCGGAGCAATGGGGTCAAATATTTAAACCTAGAGTTTAAAGGTGACGGTGCCACTGAACCCATTATTAGTAATGGTTTACGTAGAATTCCAAACATAGATTTAAATATTCTTAAAGGAACCATAGAGGATATTAATTACAAAAAACTAGGCAGGCTCTTAGTATCAATTAAGGGTGATGAAAAAGCCCTAAATGAATATATTGCTTTTTTAAAAGAACACCAAGTTAAAGTGGAGGTACTATAAAATGTATGATTTATTAATGACTGCAACCCTTCAAACCATTTATATGGTTTCATTTTCCATAGCCATTGCCACTTTAGCTGGGGTTCCCTTAGGTCTAGTATTAGTGGTTACTGAAAGAGGGCACATCATAGAAAATGCACCCATTAAAAATCTCCTGTCCATGATTATAAATATAGTTAGATCTATACCGTTTATTATCTTATTAGTGGCTATAATTCCTTTTACACGTATGGTTGTGGGTACAGCCATTGGGACCACTGCCTCCATAGTACCATTAAGTTTAGCTGCCATACCATTTATGGCAAGGGTTACAGAAAGTGCATTAAAAGAGGTTCCATGGGGTGTGGTGGAAGCTGGTTTGGCCATGGGTGGTAGCAAGTTTTATGTGTTGTTTAAAATCATATTACGTGAGGGTAGACCAGCATTAATTAGGGGTATAACCATCACAACCGTTAATCTTATAAGTTATTCAGCAATGGCAGGTATGGTGGGAGGCCAAGGATTAGGTGATTTAGCCATACGTTATGGTTATCAGGCACGGAATACCGACGTACTTTACAGTACAGTTATAATCCTGATTATTCTGGTACAATTTGTACAACATTTTGGTAATTTTCTTGCCAATAAATTTGACAAGAGTAAAATAAATTAATTAAAGCTTAGGAGGACTAATGATGAAAAAAATACTTACTTTATCAACTGCTTTACTACTATCTTTAACACTTTTAGTTGGGTGTGGGTCTAGCTCAGATGAGTTAAAAGTTGGGGCAACGGCTCTACCACATGCTGAAATTTTGGAATTTGCTAAGCCTATTCTAGCTGAAAAAGGTGTAAACATTAAAATCGTAACCTATAATGACTATGTACAGCCAAACTTAAATTTGCAAGATGGTGATATCCATGCAAATTATTTCCAACACAAACCTTACCTTGAGAGATTCAATGGCCAAAACAATACAGATTTAGTTTCAGTGGGAAATGTTCATTTAGAGCCAATGGCTATTTACTCAAATAAATTCACAGACTTAGGGGATTTTACCGGTGGAAAAGTAGGTATTCCAAACGATGTAACAAATGGTGGAAGGGCACTGGCATTATTGGAAAGTGCTGGCCTTCTTACCCTTAAAGAAGGAGTTGGTGTCAGCGGGACTAAAGCTGATATCATTGAAAATCCTTTAAAGGTGGAAATTGTTGAATTGGATGCAGCCATTATAGCCAGTATGCTTCCAGATTTACAGATTGCAGTGATCAACACAAACCATGCTTTAGTTGCTAATTTAAACCCTGTTAATGATGGTCTTTTCATTGAAGAAGTAATTGGCAACCCTTATGCAAATCTTGTGGCTGTTAAAAGAGGAAATGAGGGCGATGAAAGAATAAAAATCTTAATGGAAGTATTGAACTCTGAGGAAATAAAGAATTTTATTAATGAGAAATATAAGGGTAGTGTATTGCCTGCTTTTTAATTTAGGGCTTAATTCTAAATTGTCCATGACTGTATTGGTATCAAAAAGGTTCGTGGAACACCATACAAAATCTAAAGATTTATGTATCTGTTATTGATATGTCTAACCTATTTTTAAAAACATATAATTTTTTTTAAAAAGCTGTATCCTTTATTGGATACAGCATTTTTTATTTTATATGCAATTTTTCTTAAGCCATGGAATATATAATCTATTAGATAATAAAGGGGGATTTTATATGTTTCTAAAGGATTGTAAAAAGGGGGATATCATTGAGATCCTTGAGATAAAGGATGACTGGGCAAGGGAACAGGTCATTCGTTTTGGGATTGTACAAGGGATAAAGCTAAACTGCCAATCAATAATTAAAAATGGCCCAGTGATTGTAAGTAGGGGTAACCAACATATCGCCATAGGATATCAGGTAGCACAAAGAATTGTAGTATCAAAGGGGGATTTGAAATGGGGAAGAAGATAGTATTAGTTGGAAACCCTAACGTGGGAAAATCAATATTTTTCAATGCTTTTACTGGTGTTTATGTGGATGTATCTAACTTTCCAGGTACAACTGTGGATATTAGTGTTGGAAAATATGAAGATAATTTGGTTATTGACACACCAGGTGTTTACGGGATATCAGCGTTTAATGATGAGGAGAAGGTCACAAAAGAAGTTGTATTAGACGGAGACATAATTGTAAATGTGGTTGACGCGAATAATTTAGAAAGGGATTTGTTTTTGACACTACAACTTATTGACATGGGTAAACCTATGGTTATGGCTTTAAATATGATAGATGATGCAAAAAATAATGGTAGAGAGATTAATGTAAATAAACTCAGCAATTTATTGGGGATAGATGTTATACCCACAGTGGCAATAAAAAATCAAGGACTAACTACAGTTAAAAAAGCATCACTTAAAGCCAAGGTTGGTGCCAAAGACCACAAGTTATTAAAGGATTTAAGGTCTTTGCCAAAGAGCATCAGTGATCAATATGGTGTTTTATTATTAGAAGATGATATGGAGACCCTTAGAAAATTAAAAATGAAGCCCATGGGAAAAAGGGAGGAATATTATTTATACAGGAGAAATAGAGTAAACAACATTTGTGAACATGTAATAGATGATAAAAAAACCAAAACACCCTTTAAAAGCAGACTCAATCAGTTTCTTGTACATCCAATTACAGGTACAATTACCCTATTTATAAATTTATTTTTAGTATATCTTTTTATTGGGGATATTGTTTCACAAAGGATTGTGGATTTTACTGAAAACCATGTTATGGGGGAGCTTATACAACCTGGGATTATAGGTTTAGTAACTAAGTTTATTAAACTTGAATCATTTTTAGGTAATCTGCTTGTGGGTGAATTTGGGGTATTTACATTGACAATCACATATCTCATGGGATTACTGTTACCACTGGTTTTAGCTTTTTATTTTATAATGTCTTTAATGGAGGACAGTGGTTATCTTCCGCGAATAGCTGTTCTTTTAGATAAATTAATGAATAAGATAGGACTAAACGGAAAAGGGATAATACCAATTATTTTAGGTTTCGGTTGTGTTACCATGGCCACCATAACCACAAGAATATTGGGTAATAAAAGGGAGAGGCTTATTGCCACTTTATTACTGGCCATAAGCATCCCATGCAGTGCTCAATTAGGTGTAATAGTGGGATTGATA
>CAYYRM010000018.1:13480-22286 GCA_964474005.1 uncultured Eubacteriales bacterium | reverse complement strand
CCCAGCTTCCACCATTTTGACTTTCCCTCCGAAGTTTTCTTCAGCGGGTGTTCCTAAAACCAATATAGTTCCTCCAAAGGTATCTACAACTTCTTTTAGACTCACTGCTGCCAGGGCAGCGGCAGCTCCAATCATATTATGGCCACAGGCATGACCTATTTCTGGTAGTGCGTCATACTCACCTAAAAATGAAATTATTGGTCCCTGTTTTTGTCCTTTGTAAGTTGCAATAAATGCTGTATCAAGGCCAGCGGAATTTTTTTCAATTTCAAAACCTTCTGAGCTCAATTTTTCAGTTAAAGCCTCCATGGCCTTATATTCTTGATTGCCTAGTTCTGGGTTTTCCCATATATACCTGGATAACCTGTAATACTCTTGTTTTTTTGCTTCAATAATTTTTAATATCTGCTCTTTCACTAAACCTTAACCTCCTCATGAAATATAAAGATATATTACTACTTTATCGCACTAAAGACAATAGTCAAAAGCTTTAATATTTAATATTCCATAATTTTTTTTAGCATATTGCAGGAAAAACAATTCGACTATAGAATTATCTTAAAGGATATCGAAAACATAAAAATAAACCTTTTGGAAAGGGAGTCAAAATGAAAGAAAATATTCCGGTGCAAGATAGTGTTATGGTTAAAGAGAAAATGACAAATAAGAAAAGCTTACAGCTAATCTGGCTATTGGCTTGGCCAGTAATGTTAGGACAAGTTTTACAGACAGCGTTGGAATTGGTTGATCTTTACTTTATTTCAATGCTTAGGGATACAATTTTTTTCGCTGCCATTGGGTATAGCACCTCTCTTTTTGGTGTGGTTGTGGTTGCTTCGCAGTTTGTAGTTGCTGGAACCATCGCTTTAATCGCTAGGGAAACAGGTGCTGAAAATGAGGATACAGTCCTAAAACTCACAAGACAGGCCCTTACCCTTTCCTTAGTGGTAGGTGTATTTCTGTGGATATGTATTTCTTTTTTTGCAACACCCCTTCTTTATTTGTTTGGTGCTAGGGACTCTTTATTGGTATACGGTAGCAACTATTTAAGAATCGTACTTATAGGTATTCCCTTTGTGTATTTTAATATGACTGGTAGAGCCATATTGCAAGGCAAAGGTGATACAGTTACCCCAATGATTATTTTTGTGTTTATGAATATGGTCAATATTTTGTTTAACTGGTTACTTATTTTTGGTGTTTGGATTTTTCCTGAAATGGGATATAAGGGCGCCGCCCTTGGGACCTTAATTGCTAATCTATTTGCCTTTGGCATGTTCCTTTATTTCCTAAAGAAAAAGCTTTTTGATGATAAAATCCAGCTTTTATTAAAACCCATGTTGGATTTCGGTTTAGTTATACGGTTTTTTAGAATTGGTGGATTTGCTGTAATTCAAGCTGTGGCTAGACCAATTACAGGTCTATTCATGTATGGTATAGCTAGTTTTTCAGGTTCTGATGCTTTAGCTGCCTTTACCATAGGTGGTAGGATGTTTAACTTGGTTTTTATTATTTTAGCTGGCTTGACCACTGCCATTTCCGTTCTAACTGGACAGAACTTGGGTAAAAAAGATTATGATTCCATTAAAATTCATGTTAGAAATGGTTTGTGGATTGGTGCCATTAACATGTTAATATTTGCTATCCCCTATTTTATTTTTCCAAGGTTTATTATGGAGCTTTTTGTAAAGGACCCTAATGATTTTAAAGTTATAGAGATTGGAATAAATTACTTTAGAATAACCTATATTGGTCTGAGCACTGTGATTTTTTCAGTGATTTATGGTGGTGTTTTTATAGGTTCAGGGGACACAGCCCCACCAATGATAGCATCCCTTGTGGCAAATTGGATTTTTAAAGTACCATTAGCCTATGTTTTTGCACGGATTTTAGGGCTAGGGTCTAACTGGGTATGGATTGCAATTAGTGTGTCAGTGGTTGTGGAGGTTATAATTATTTTTGTTTGGTATATAAAGGGTAACTGGAGACATAAGAAAATTTAACATCGGGAGGACGAAAAAATGATATCAGGAAAATCTTTACAAACCTTTTTAAATCTTATAGAGGATGATAGAATTATTAACTTAAATGTATTGGGCAGAATAAAGTTTAACCCAGAATACGATTTTATTTTGGATGGAAGTGATAAGGGATTCATCTATAGGAGTGGGTATTGGAATACCATCTATGCCATGGAAGATAGTATAGCAGAAGAGCTTCTTAAAAATTTTAAACCTGAGGGTGAAGCAGGCTTTTCCGGTGTCCATGAAAAGTATTATCATATGGCTAAAAAATTTCATCAAATAGTGTGGGATGAACTTTGCCATCTTTTCTACTTAGATCCTAAGGAATACATTAAACCAACTTTAGATCATGAGGTTTGCAGTCTATCTGTTCAAGATGCAGATATAGTTAATGAGTACTATACCTATAAGGAAGAAGGCTCCCTTCAATACATTCAAGAATGTATTGCAAATAGACCCAGCTCTGTGATCAGAGACGCTGAAGGAAAACCTCTATCCTGGGCCCTTATAAGGGAAGATGGTTCCATGGGAGTTATGTATACCCTTAAAGAACATAGAAGCAAGGGATACGCCTTGTCTGTGAGTCACGACTTAGCTTCCAAAGCCGTTAATTTAGGTCTTACTCCCTTTGTTCATATAGTAAAGGGCAATACCGCCTCTGTAAATTTGGCGAAAAGTATAGGATTTAAACATTATTGTGATGTTATGTGGTTTGGAATCTAAAAACTAATTAAAAAAACCTTTCCATCTAGTCAAACTAGTTTGGAAAGGTTTTAATTTTAATTTTACCCCAGGATGCCGTCTCCCCAGTATTTCAAGACCCTGCTACTCACAGGTGGGTGTTCTGTTTGGCAGTTCCCCTTTCCACTCATGGGTGGCTTAGTGTCCCTGCAAAAACTCAAACTCCCGATGTCAAAATGTAGGTTGAAAATAAAAGGGCACTCGAACATCTCAGGAATGCTCTTGCTCGTCTGTGTTCTTATTATATTACAAAAAACGAAGTAAAGTCAATGCCTTTTTTTGTTTAATTATTCCTTAAAATTTCCAATGCCTGTTCAGCCAATTGGATGGCCTCATCCAGATATGCACGTGCCCTGGCAAAATGATGACTTCCAGTACTATTTTCAGCAAATATAAAGTCCCATCGGATTTGTGATCTGCGATGAAGGGATCTTACCTCCTCTAGGGTATCATCATCTATGTTTCCTTCCTCTATTCTCACAGCTAGGGTTTCTACTAAATCCACCAGTAAATCCATGGATTGTTTTTGCTTGTCTTCGATGTCTTGTTGTAAACCATTAACCCACTGGGTAATACTTTCTTCAGTATGGTTAGCATGACATCCTAAACAAGACTCCCTTGCTGTTTTTAATGGGCTGGTCCACCAATGGGATACATAATTCTCCCCTTGTTCATTTTGCATTGTGGGCATATGACAGGCATTGCAATCCATACCCAGTCTATGATGTGGGCTCCCCCTATACATCTCATACTCAGGATGTTGGATTTTAATTAAGGGTGTGCCTGTCCTTGGATGTATCCAGTCAGCATAATTTAAGTCATCAAAGGTCTGTTCAAATGCCTCCACTGTTAAGCCGTTTTCCCATGGTAAAACGATGGCTTTTGTATCAGGGTCTATATAATACTCCACATGACACTGGGCACAGTTTTGACTGCCACGTTCCACCTCAAAATCCAGTTTTGCAAAACCATCCCGTGCTTGAGGTACTGTTATGTGCAGTTCTCCTGGGTCATTTCTGTGACAACTATAACAGGTTATAGGGTACTGTGCTTCTGCGGCCATTTCCACAAAATCCATGGCAAAAAGCTCTGAACCGTATTGGTCATAAAGCCTTTCATAATCTGAAGTTTTACATGCCAAACAAGAAGCTCCGGGTTTGGGTCTCCCTATGGCAATAACATCCTCTAATGCATAAACGTGACCCCTGGTTGAAAAGTATTCTTTACTAAATCCAAACCCCTCATAAATAACTGATATTTGTGGGTATTTTTGGATATAGTCAATCTGTTGTTCCCCTCCAAACATTACATCCCCTTCATTTGCGTTTCTTAAATACGATTGATAAATGTCAGGATATTGGTCAGCCCAGTATTCTGGATCTAAAATTCTACTGGGATGAGTAGCTCTATCTGGGACCCTGGGTCTATCGGCTAAATAATGGTATGTAAGGATTCCCAGAAATGCTACAAAAAAAACTAAAAATGCATTTCTCTGCCATCTAGTCATTATAATCACCTCAGTTTATTTTAACCGCATTTTTAAAAAAATATTTTTACAAATAGCTGTGTAAGCTAGGTAGCAGAACATTTACACCCATGTATGTAAACAAAACGCTTACAAAACCGATTATTGAAAACCAAGCCAGTGAATTACCTTTTATACCTTTGTTAAATCTTACATGAAGGAATATGGCGTAAATTATCCAAGTAATAAGTGACCAAGTTTCCTTGGGATCCCACGCCCAATATCTAGTCCATGCTTGTTGAGCCCAAATAGCCCCTGATACAATTACCAATGTTAGAAACAAAAAACCAAAGGCTATGGTTTTGTATATCATTGGTTCAACCTTTTGTAATGTTGGAAGATACCTTTTTAAGTAAGCATCTTCCTTCATTTTATTTATTACTAAATATAATATTCCTAGTCCGAATGCCACTCCAAAGGCTCCATAGCTAAAAACGGCTGTAAAAACGTGGAAAAATAACCAGTTACTTTGTAAAGCTGGCATCAGTGGTGCTATATCTTTGGACAGAGATGCCCCATAAGTTGTAATGAGTAATATCACTGGGGTAATAAATAGTCCAAGACCTTTATATTTATATCTTATGGTTACATAAATAAAGCATAAAGCAATTCCCCATGCAAAACTTGATGCAAACTCAAATTGATTGGCAAGGGGTGGCCTATTAGCCACCATCCATCTACTTATCAAAGAGACACTATGGGATACCCATCCCACAGATAGAATATAAAACCCGAGCTTAGCTATTTGTTCCTTTCTTAACAGCATAAAAGCTAAATAACAACCAAAGGAAATAATATATAAAACATATGTAATATTAAACGATAGCCTTTCTATCATTAAATTTCTCTCCTTCTTTAATTATTTCTTGTATTTTTTCTTGCAACTCCAAATCTTGCTTTTGTGAATGAATATGTATCACATAGCCCTCCTGGTTTAATGGTTTGATTACTATGGTGGTTGGGTTTACATAAAAGCTTAACACAAGTCCTAGCATTAAAAAAATAGAGCCAAACAACACCCCTCCTAGCATGGGGTCCTTGGATATTTCTAAAACTGTGTATCTTTGTGGTATTCCAAAGGTTATATCGTAACCTCTCCATCTCAATGTTTGATTGGGATCCACATAGTTCATTGATTCAATTCTATTATTGTAAATGAACTGGTAAATTACTTTTGGGTTTTCAGGCAGAGGCCCATTTGATATTACATCAGGCAAGATGTCTATTACCCTTATAATGGCATTATCATCTAAAAAATGAAAATCCCTTTCATACATAGGGCGCTTAAAACTTTGTTCAGGGTGCTCCACATCCAGCATGACCGCCCAGCCAGTGGCAATCTGGTATATACTGTAATCATTGAATTTCGCTGGATTATTCACAGATACTATCATGGATTTTTTATTATTATCATCCGAAACATCTATATATGAATAGTACTGATTTATGGAAAAATCATCTCTGTAATCAATTAGAAAATCTTCAATATGCACTTTGAAATCTGTCCCCGATACTTCTATGGTTTCACTGGGCAATCCACTTATTTGAGTATTAAAACCATATATTCTACCTAAAAAATAGCAAATAACTATTATCAAAAAACCCATATGGGTTAACCAAGAACCAAAATATCCAATTTTCCCTCTACTAAAATAAATTAAATTGCCTTTGTTTTTAGGGTTATTGAAACCTAGTTTACTAATCTTAGATAGTATTTCATTGAGTTGTAGGGGAGTATAAAACTTTTTTTCACCAAGGATATATGGTTTAGCAGATTTTTTATAAATCTTAGGTAACCTAATCACACTACACAACAATAGGTTTAATACCAGTAATGCAAAAATACCTGTAAACCACCAAGTATGATACATATCATTAAGGTTAAATAGCCTTATTAAAGTGAAAACTCTTGGACTGAATCTATGTTCGTACCAGTGCAAAGGCATTTCCTGGGGAATAAGGGTACCAATTATGGATATAACCCCCAACATTATCAGTAGTATTATGGCAAATTGCATAGAATAAATAAATCTCAATTTTTTTCTCATTAAAAAATCACCTCTTGTTAAATATTCCCATGTTTTTGTCTATTTATTAAAAAAACTGTACCCCTTTTTTCGGGGTACAGTTTTTAATAAACTGAATCAGGAATTTTATTAAAAAGCTCTGTAACACTTTCCCTATGGTGAATCCTTTTGATAGCTTCTGCAAATAATGGTGCCACAGAACAAACTTCGATACGAGCGGTATCTAAATCAATGGGTTGTGTCACTGTATCAGTTACCAACATTTTTTTAATATGGCTTTTATAAAACTTTTCTAAAGTTTTGCCTTTTAGTAAGGAATGGCTTACACATGCATATATATCCTTAACACCATGGGTTTTCAACCCTGCAGCTACATTTATTAAAGAACCAGCGGAAAGGGTGAAATCGTCAACTATCAGGGCATTTTTCCCTTTCACATCTCCTATTATATCGAGAATTTCTGCCTGTTCTGTGTGATCTTTGCGGTTTTTATCACCGATTGCAACAGGAACGTTCAGGAAGTTTCCATAATGTCGAGCGCTCTTAGCATATCCAGCGTCTGGTGAAACAACCACAAGATCTTTAACATCCATCTTTTTGAAGTGATTACATAGGACCTGCATGGCAAAAAGGTGGTCAACTGGAATCTTAAAAAATCCTTGAATTTGAGGAGCATGTAAGTCCATGGTGACAATTCTATCAGCCCCAACGGTTTCTAAGGTGTCTGCACAAACCCTTGCCCTAATGGATACCCTAGGTTCATCTTTTTTATCACCTTTTGCGTAACTAAAGTAAGGCATTATAACTGTAACAGATTGGGCACTGGCCCTTTTGAATGCATCTATCCAAAATAAAAGCTCCACTAAATTATCGTTGGGGTTACTGGCTATTGACTGGACTATGTACACATCCTTATCCCTAACTGTTTCTTCAACCTTAACAAATGTATTCCCTTCAGAAAAGGTAATCACCGATGATTTACCCAGTTCAATTCCCAAGTAGTTGCATATTCCTTTGGCGAACTGAACACTTTCACTACCAGCAAAAATTTTAATTTCTGTTTTTCTGTCCATAGGAACCCCCTAAATGATTGTATTTTCATTATTTTTAACTTATATTTGAATTAATATTATTCTTCTTTCCATATGGTTTTACCTGCCAATTATATGAAAATTATCAAAAATATTAGGACATTAATCACAGTAATGGATTTATAATCTTGGTATACTTTATTTAACAAATAAAAACACGGAGGAATAAAAAAATGATGAAAAGAAAAATTGTTTCAATAAATGAAGATAAATGTAATGGATGTGGTTTATGTGTACCAGCCTGTCATGAAGGAGCCATTGAAATACAAAATGGTAAAGCTGTACTAATTGAGGATAAGTTATGTGACGGACTAGGAGATTGCCTTGGGGAGTGTCCTTTAGGAGCTATAGAAATTATCGAAAGGGATGCAGCGGCCTTCGACGAAGAGGCTGTGGCGGCTAGATTAAAAGAGTTACAAGAAAAAGAAGAAATTAAAGCGAACCCTGCTCCACCAATGCTAGGTGGATGCCCTGGCTCCCGTGCCATGTCCATGGAAAAAAACAGAAATTCTAATGATGAATCATCCCTTGGAGAAATCCAATCTGAGCTAGCTCAGTGGCCAGTACAGTTAACCTTAGTACCTGTACATGCCCCTTATTTTAAAGAAGCAGACCTATTGGTGGCTGCTGACTGTGTTCCTTTAGCATTTCCTGAGTTTCACAGAAAACTTTTAAAGGGTAAGGCAGTGGCAATAGGCTGCCCTAAGCTAGATAATGGTGGTGCTTATGTTGATAAATTGGCAGATATCATAAAGGGTAACAACCTTAAATCATTGACAGTTGCTCACATGGAGGTTCCCTGCTGTTTCGGGCTTTTACAGATAGTAAAAAACGCAGTGGCTAAATCCGGTGTGGATTTGGAGATTAACACTATTAATGTTAGTTTAGAGGGGAATATTAAGTAGCATAAAAAGGACCTACAGTAAAACTGTGGGTCCTTTTTGATTGTCTTGAGTGCGATGGGGGTCTTTAGGAGCATGCTAACACGGATTTTTAAGAGAGATTTCACAGATTTCGCGGATGCATGGACATTTTGTAGGTCTTTCTTTTATTTACCACTGAAAACATTATTTACTGAACTGATGCTGGGTCAAAATCCATATTAATTCCTGAGTTGATGCTGGGTCCTACTATCATATTATTTGTATTTTTTTAATTACCAGTGCTGATTTTTGACCCAGCATGTTTACATTTGTAGTTGTTTCCGTTGGTGAAATTTTTGGGTATTTAGGAGCATGCTTACACGGATTTTTAAGAGAGATTTCACAGATTTCGCGGATGCATGGACATTTTGTAGGTCCTTCTTTTATGGCATCGGAAACGATTATTTACTGAACTGATGCTGGGTCAAAATTCCATATTAATTCCTGAGTTGATGCTGGGTCCTAATATCATATT
>CAYYRM010000018.1:0-13380 GCA_964474005.1 uncultured Eubacteriales bacterium | reverse complement strand
ACACGGATTTTTAAGAGAGATTTCACAGATTTCGCGGATGCATGGACATTTTGTAGGTCTTTCTTTTATTTACCACTGAAAACATTATTTACTGAACTGATGCTGGGTCCCTTAGCTAATATTTCACAAGATAAACTTAAAATAGAGAAGCTGTTTACAGCACAGTTTTTCAATATTTACAATATAAAATATTAGCCTGTAGTTTACTTATTAAGGCTAGTTTACCTTAGTTAAACCTTATACTGTAGTTTTTTTATTTTAATATCTTATCTGTGAACATCTGTGTTGATCCGTGGCTAAATGTTTTTATCCTTTACTTTCCAAGTGACCAACTTATATTTAAAAATCTGCATATATTTCTCCGAAGTTTATTCCTGCTATTACGTTGTTGTTGAATTTGTTTTTTATGCTCCATCTGGCCCTTTGGAGATCTTCGCTTTTGCTACCGTTTTCGATGGCTGTGTTTGCTTCGATAAAAGCCGCTAATTCGTCAACGGCTTTAATTAGATGACCATCTATGGGATCGAAACTATCGTAGTTGAAATTTGGACTGATTTCCTCAACTTTCTTGAGCTTTCCATTGACTATAACCATGTTTTGGAATTCGTATTCAGTAAACCTTCTTACTTCAGGCAAAAATCTTTCTGGAATTAAAGGGTATATTTTTTCTTCCATTAAGTCCTTTTCTATATCTTTAATTAAATCCTCCAATCCTTCGATGGATCGTTTAACAGGTGATATAATATCCCTGGTTAATACCTCTGGGAGATCGTGGTATAGACCTGCAAAGAAGTCATTGGCCCTTCTTTTGGGACAAGCATTTATTTGTGTTGCAAATAAATAGCTTAAGATGGCTACGAAAAGGGAATGACCTAAAACTGATGTCTTTGGTATTCTATATAAGTGTGACCAACGATATTGGAAACGTAAATTACCACATATCTCGATAAATTTCTTATGGGCTACATTTGTCTCTATGGCTTGAACCCCTTCTAGACCTTTACAATCCTCTAATCTAGTTACTAGGTCCTCCCTTATTTCTGTGGTTTCAAATCCATCGGTATTTAACCTTTCAATAATGTCGAACTCCCACATGGATGAATAAGTATGTGCTGCCTTCAATATTTTCTTAGTCAATGTATTATCTTCTTCTTCGAAATATGCCTTAAATCTATTGCAAAAATCTTCACCAAGAGACTCAATATATTGCCGTAATTCTCCATACACATATTCGTTTAGTCTTCGGTAATGTTCTTTATTTGATTTTATTTTATAAAACACAGGGGGCTTTATATCAGTTATAACTAGCCTTTGCAAAAGCTCGAATATACCCCCTTCTATAATTTCAATCCAATTAAAACCTACTTTATTCTCTTCAAATTTTCCTAAAAAGTACGCAATAAACATTTTATGTGCTTGTTTATCCAGCTCCACTAATTCAATGGGGCGTAATTTATCGTTCCATCTTTGCATGTATACAGTACTGAATATCTTCATAATTAAGCTTTTCCGAATCATAAAATCACTCCTTTAAGGTTATATTAACTTATTTGGCATGAATATTGCAAATATTTTTATGTGATATTGAAAGGGGGAATTTATTATGCCATACTTTAACCACAATGAGCTTAGTCTTTTTTATGAAATTAAAGGTGATCCTAACAGCGAAAAAGTTGTTGCTTTTTTTAATGGGGTAATGGCCTCTACAAATAGTTGGGTCAATCAAATTCCTGTTTTTGAAAAGTTAGGTTTTAAAATCATACTACATGATTTTAAAGGTCAACTAAAATCAGATAAACCCAAAGGTCCTTACACATTAACTGAACATGCAGAGGAAGCCATGGCACTTCTTCAGTTTCTTAAAATACCACAGGCACACATCATCGGAACTTCCTATGGTGGTGAAGTGGCAATGAAATTTGCTATAAAATTTCCTGAATTTACCCAAAGTATATCAGTAATAGATTCAGTTTCCCAATTGGATGAGGTCCTCAAATATTTTTTAAGGGGCTGGCGCTCTTTGGCAGAAGACGGGGATCCAGAGAAATTCTTTTATGGAATGGTTCCCACCATATACCATAATACCTTTATTGAGGCCAATTTAGAAATGCTAAAGGCTAGGGGAGAAGCTTTTAAGGCTATGCCTCCAGACTATCTTCAAGGGCAAATTGAACTCTACGATACCTTTGAGCAGGATGTAACCATGACCAATGAATTGGATCAAATCCAATGCCCATCCTTGGTTGTCTGTGGTGAAGAAGATATACTTAAGCCCAAAAAGTTCTCTAAAATTATTGCCCAAACAATCCCAAACTCTGAATATGTAACTATACCTGATTGTGGTCATGTTACAATTTTTGAGAAACCCAATGAACTCAATAGTATTTTACTGGGATTTATTATCAAAAATTCATAATATTAAAACCACCTGGTTGAGGTGGTTTTTGAGTGTTCAAAAAAAGTACATTTGTCCTAATTTCATACAATCGTTGGTTCTAATGTTAGCTTTTGTTCCATTTCAAGCTTTATTTTCCTTGCTTCTTCTTGCCTTTTAAGGACCATTACAAAGACCAGTGAAAACAAACATACTAAAGAAGAAATTCTATATAGTGAAAAAATAGTTATATGCTCTAAGATAAGAACTCCACCAAGGTTACATATCAATGCCCCAAACCCACACATGGCAGCAAAAAAAGTCATGGCAGATGTTTTAATTTTTTCTGGAGTTATGGTGTTTATATACTGCATTGCAGCCAATAGGTAAAATGCAAATGTTATACCTTGCATTAACTGAATAACTATTACATATCCGAATGATGGTGCAATGGAGTTAAGCATAAGTCTTACTGAAAATAGGAAAACACCTAATATGAAAATATTTAACTCACCAAATCTTTTTAGTATTTTTGCCCCAAAGAAAAAGGTTGGTAGTTCACTTATGGCAACGGCAAACCAAAGTAGCCCAAGGTTTGACACATCCCCACCTGTTTTCTCAATTAATAATGAAATATAGGTACTATTCATACCCATTGTTATATTTACAAAAACAATTGAGATCATAAAGATAGAAAAGCGATTATCCTTAATTAATTCTCCGAAATCTGAAAAACTCACTTTCCTTATTGAGCCAGATTCTTTATTAAAATCTATGGTATAAAATAATAGTGCACCAGCTAACATCAATACTGAATAAATGAAATACGGTGTATTAACTCCAAATTGTTTTATGACGTATCCAATCATCAAAGCTCCCGTGGCATAGCCGATGGAACCCATTAGCCTAACTCTACCAAACTGTATCTCTTTATAGGAATGAATAATCTCATATGTGTAAGCATCACTTATTGGAAATATGGAGCTTTGGAAACTTATTAGCAAGATTATGCTTATAACTATATAGATAAAGCTTTGGGCGAATATAAAATTGTAAATAAGAAAGGAACATACTATTGAAAGAATAATTATTGTTACCCTTTTGTTTAAATATTTATCGGTTAAAAAACCCCAGATGGGCTGAAACAGTACAGCAACTATGGAATTTACTGCAAAGACTATACCTATCTGAGTAAAGCTCAACCCACGATTTTGTAGATATGGTGTTAAAAACGGTAAAAAGGATGATAATGCAGCATATGTGGCAATGTAAATAAGACTTAGTTTAATGGATAATTGTTTGCTATTCATACATGTCCCTTTCTTTCCTAGTAGAATTTGTGCCTTTTAGGGTAAATTTTTGATATAATCAGCCTTGTATATTTTAAGATCATCAACTCCACGTTAATTTTTTATATAACACCATCATTAAATCCATCCAAACCATTTAAGTATATACCCGAAATGTTCTCAAAGCAATAAGTAATTTTGCCTAAACTTGAAATAAAAAACCACTCTAAAAAGAGTGGTTTTTCAGTGCGGAAAATTTAAAACCTCGTTTCTCCAACACTATCTAATGCCTTTTTCAATAATAGTGGACCTACAACCTCAAAGAATATAACTCCACTTAACACTATCCCTGTGAGCAAACCATTGGAGTCAGGAAATTTCTGTTCAGCAATGACGCTAAGACCTATTGCCACACCAGCCTGGGGTGTTAAAGCTAATCCTAGATTTTTCCGCATATTAACTGTCAAATCAGTAAAATTAGCACCAAAATAGCTTTCCACAACTTTACCCACAAGCCTTCCTACTATATAACCAGCCCCAACTAATCCAGAAGCAACTAAAACATTAATGTCCAATTTGGCTCCTGCCAGGGTCAAAAAAGCTACAAAGACTGGTAATTCAATCCTCTCTAAACTTGTTGCAATTACGTTTCGTCTTAAAGTCAGATTTGTTATGGTGGCACCCATTGTCATATTTAGTAGTAGTGCAGATAGCCCAAAGTGATTTGCAATCCCCGTTCCTAAAAATACAAATCCCAGTAAGACAACAGTGAATTTGGCAGAATTAGGACGTTTTTTTATAATTTGAACTAAAAAAAGGCCTAAAAAAATGCCTATTCCCAAGGTAATTAATATCTCAACGATAACTGCCACAAATGGAGCTAAGCCACTTACGTCAGTGTTACCAATCCCCTGAAGTAAAGCACTTACAACCCCGAATGACAAGATTGCAAAAAGATTGTCAACTGCTACTAAAGCTAAAAGGTTTTGAGTAAAAAGCCCCTTTGCACCTGTTTCCTTTACTATGGATAGCACCCCTGAAGGGGAAACAGTTAACGCAAGGATTCCCAGTAAAACTGCAAATTTGAATTCCAACTTAAATAAATAGGATAATGTAAATACCAATGCAAATGTTAGTAACCCTTCTCCTATAAACAACTTAAAAAGGTTCTTACCATATTTCCTAAATACTCCGTAATGTAACTCACTACCAATGGTCAACGCCAAAATTCCTAAAGCTAACTGGTTAATTGGCTGAAATGAATATATAGCTTCCTTAGAAATTATATTTAGAAAGGACGGACCAATAAATAAGCCAAAAATTATATACCCAGTAACAGATGGAAGCTTAGCCTTTGATGCTAATTTTCCACCTATAACACCAACAAGTATAACTATACCTATCAGAAGCGAATAATTCATCGTTGGTCACCACATGGAAAAGAACCTTTTACAAAACTTACAGGCACACTAAAAATAAAGGCAGTATTGGGTTTAGATAGATTACCAACTATTTTTTCCACAATGTTTACAGCTTGATTTCTTTGAGATTCTTCATTGACCACAGTAAATATAGTTTTACTATGATTTTTATCCCCTTCAATTTCTGCAAAGTGGGAAAAAAGTGGAATATGATCTGAAACCAGATGGCACATTCCAGAACTATCAACCACAGTGGCACCATTTATCCCCTGCTCCACAAATTCGTCCAGGATATCAAGTAAAAACTCCTTTTTGTTAAGAACAATAAACAACAACTCCATCTTTCAACCTCCTTGATTTAATTAAAAAATGTATTTGAGGGTGATATAATCACCCTATACTTAGCTCCATTATAATCCTATCTTCTCCAGCACCATAGTAATCTTTAACAAAATCCCTTTCCCTAAAACCCCTTTTTTCATAAGCAGTTTTAGCAGGCTTATTGTCAGGGGATACTGTTAAAAAAATCCTTTTAGCACCACTTAGTCGTAATGACTCAATGGTCAAATTCAATATTTTCTTACCAATTCCCTTACCTTGATGTTTGGGCGTAACCCCAACACTCATAATCCATCCTTCTTCTTTTTGGCCATTTGGTATTACACCAATTGAGTAAGCTACTATTTCTCCATCTAACTCCACCACATAGGAGTTAACCCCAAAAAAGAGTGGAACCATTTTGATAAAATACTTTGAAAAACCCCCTCCAAAGGCATCTATCTCAACTTGATATATACCAGTCCAATCATCTTTTGTCATTTTTCTAAAGCTATAATCCATATTCACTCACCCTTTAGTTAAATTCTATGACACAATGAAATCCCCTATGCTTTCGTATGTTTAAAACTCCATCCTCTAAAATCAGATATTGCCCTTTTATTCCTAATAACTTAGATTCTAACAGGGGGTTCTTTTCTAGATCAATGGACTTAAGTTTTTGAGGCATGTGATGGGGATAATTTAAGCGTAGTACCTCCCCTTCCACAAGGTAATCCCTAAAATCATCTCTAATAACTTCTCTCACCAGTCTTAAGCTTTTGTCTAAATCCCCTGTACTCTCGCCTTTCAGCATTTTTCGCCAATCGGTTTTGTCATTGAGATATTCCATAAGACTTTCTTCAATCAATCCAGCTGTTCTTCTATCAGGTACCTGTGCTATGGGTATGGCTTCGATGGCACCTTGATCCATCCATCTTTTTTGTAGAGTTACCTTTCTTGTTATCCCAACTTTAACAGAACTTGATATGGCTAAATAGACAATGTGACTAGTGAAACAATGATTTTTAGCAAATTCTTCATCCCTACATGTTCCTTCATAAAAATGACAAAGGTGTGGTTTAGCTATACATAGATCATTTTCTGCCAAATCCCTAAAGCAAGGATAACAATATCCTTGGTTATATGTGTTTTTCTTAATATCCCTTCCACAGGAAATGCACCTTTTACTTCCATTATAGGTTATCTTAATGTTCTTCCCAATGAGATCGTTAATGGAAATTAGGTCTTCCCCTAATTCTAAATGGTAATTTACAACTTCATCATATTTAGGAAGCATACCCTTTAACAATTTAAACTCCATTGCTCCAACTCCTCTCATATATAATTATGCCCTAAAGGTTTCTTATGGGCAAGGACAAATTGTGCATCAATTGATTTACACTATTTTTTGGTATAAAATTATTATATTAAACATGATTTAAGGAGTGATTTTATGCCTATCTACGAGTTTTTATGTCCAAGATGTAACACTGTGGATGAACAAATTTGTAAATTAGGAGAATCAGGGGAGTCCCTTACCTGTCATCGCTGTGGCTATGGTGGATTGGTAAAAAAGATTTCATCTTTTTCTTCACCTGTTAAGTTTCAAAATGATTCTAGGAAAAATAACTGTGCTGGAGGTAATTGCCAAGGATGCAAATAAAAAAGACCCTTACAGGGTTTGTGGCATGGGGATTACTTCTACTTTGGATGGCAGTAATTTTCACAGGCTCTTCCCAACAACAACTGGATTCCCCTGGTCTATTTGAAACCATTATAGGTGACAACTACCCAAATATTAAAGCTTTTTTAGCAGAAAATGATTTTTGGATTAGAAAAGTTGGTCATACCTTTGTTTATTTTATTCTAACTTTACTTGCCTACTGGGCTTTTTCTAAGTATTCACCATATTATGTCTCAGGGAAACCCCTTAGATGGTCAATAGCCTTTAGCATTATCTATGCCATAAGTGATGAATATCATCAAACCTTTGTACCAGGCAGACATGGTGTTTACACAGATGTAATAATTGATTCCATTGGCGTATTTTTAGCTGCCTTTTTGATTTATTTAGTTCGGAGAAGAAAAAATGGATAGACATTTTACTGTGGCGGTTTTTGTGGTCCATGAAAAGAAAGTATTATTATTAAGGCATAGAAAATTAAATATGTGGCTCCCCCCTGGGGGGCATATTGAAAAAAATGAACTACCCGATGATGCGGCAGTTAGAGAGGTTAAAGAAGAAACTGGGCTAGATATTTGCCTAGTCGGAGATAAAGGTCTAAATATAGGCTATCCCATGCAATTAACAATTCCCAAGGGTATTCAATTGGAAGATATAGGGGAAAATCATCAACACATTGATTTAGTCTATTTTGCTAAGGTTTTGGGGGATGACACTCTAATTAAAAATAGCGAGAGTGACGAGATTGGGTGGTACAACTATGGGGATTTACCCCAAGATGTAAATGATGAAATTAGGCTTTGGTGCAAAAGGGCTATAAATGAAATATAATACAAATTAAAGAGACCCAAGTTTTTGGGTCTCTTACTAGTTTAGAATCTAACAACTTTACCTGGATTAAGGATGTTCTTAGGATCGAAGGCCTTTTTAACGCCTTCCATGATACCCATAATTGGGCTACCAACTGACTCACCTAGGAAGCCGATTTTCGCATGACCGATACCGTGCTCACCAGATACTTGGCCTTCAAGCTCAATTGCTTTGTCATACATTCTTTGCATAATAGCTTCAACCTTTGGTTTCCACTCTTCATCAGTTAGGTTATCTTTACACGCGTAAACGTGAAGGTTACCATCACCAGCATGACCAAACTGTCTAATTCTAACACCATATTCTTTGTTAAGCTCATTACAGAACTTAACGAAATCAGCAACTCTGTTCTTAGGAACAACAACATCACACTCATCTAAACCTTGTGGAGTTGAACCCTTTATCGCCTCTAGGAATGCGCCCCTTGTTGACCAAATAGACTCATGCCTTTCTTGGGTATTGGAGATGAATACATCCAAAGCACCTTGTGCTAGACAAAGCTCAGCAACCTCTTCATAGATTTTTTCTATTTCATCAGTGCTGTTACCATCAAAGCTTAGTAATAGATAAGCATCTGATGATTTGTCTGGGAATTGTCTTCCTAGATGTTCTTCAGCAGCCTCAATTACTTCCCTTTGCATGAACTCAACGGCAGAGGGGATAGAGCTAGATCTTAGAACGTGTGGCACTGTTTCAATACACTTATCCAAGGATTCAAATGGAACAAGTAATGAGATAGCTTTTTTAGGAAGTGGTAATAATCTTACGGTTATCTCAGTAGCGATACCTAATGTACCCTCAGAACCAACCATCATATCCTTAATACTGTATCCTGAACTGTTCTTGATTACTTTACCACCAGTCTCAATGATTTCACCATTAGCTAAAACGATTTTCATACCCCTTACATAATCACGGGTAACACCGTATTTAACTGCTCTCATACCACCAGCATTTGTCATAACGTTACCACCAATGGTAGCACTTTTTTCACCTGGATCTGGAGGATATAAGAAGCCTTTTTCAGTTACTACTTTGATAAATTGCATTAGCAGTACCCCTGCTTCAACAGTAGCCATTAAGTTTTCTTCGTCGATCTCAACAATTTTGTTCATTTTAGCCAGTGATAACATGATACCACCATGGATAGCAACAGCGCCACCACAAAGACCAGTACCAGATCCCCTTGGGGTTACAGGGATGTTGTTATCATGGGCATGTTTCATAATTTTAGAAACCTCTTCAGTGGTAAGTGCTTCAATAACCACTTCAGGCATGAATTTTCCGTATTTTTGCATTTCATCATGGGTAAAATCATCATTGATTTGTTCACCAGTATATACTCTATCTGCAGCTGTTACGCTGATTAAATAATCTATATCTTGTTGAGTAACCTTTTTATAAGCCATTTTGTTTCCCTCCTTTTAAATTTAGCTAACTAATTCGGTGATATCAGCACCATTTTTAATCATTGCAATTAGTTTTGGTACAACCTCATAGATATCGCCAACAATTCCGTAATGAGCAACATTGAAGATAGATGCCTGTGGGTCTTTATTGATGGCAAATACGTGTTCAGCTCCACCCATACCTGCAGTAAACTGTACGGCACCAGAAACTCCCAAGGTGATTAAAAGCTTTGGTCTAACAGTTCTACCAGATAAACCTATTTGTTGAGAGTGAGAACCCCAGCCTGCCTCAATAAGAGGACGGGTAACTGCTATTTGACCACCTAAAAGGTCAGCAAGCTCTTGTACCATAGCCATATCTTTCTTTTCCTTGATACCTCTACCAGCTACAACAATTACCTCTGCGTCACTGATACCTAAAACAACTTCTTTTTTAGCAACATTTAAAACTTCGATTTTAGAAGCTAATTTACTTTCATCTATTTGGCAAACTTCAACTGTTCCAGTTGGGTTTTCTACCTTTTCAGCAGTGTCCATTACTTTATATCTTACCGTTGCCAGCTGTGGGCGATGGTTTGGTGTACATATTTGTGCCATGATGTTACCACCAAAGGCTGGTCTTATTTGTACTAAGTCAGTGTTTTCTTTAACATCAAGTACAGTACAGTCAGCTGTTAAACCCGTTCTAAATCTTGTGGCGATCCTTGGAGCCAAAGAACGACCAACTGATGTTGCACCAACAAGTAAGATACTTGGTTTATTTTTATTAATGCAGTCTTCAAAAGCTGCGGTATATGAATCTACTCTAAAATGCTCAAGTTCAGCATTGTCATATACAAATACTTTATCTACACCATATTCAAGCAATTGATTAGCTTGCTCTGTAATATGCTGTCCTAAAAACACAGCATGCACAGGGTGGTTAATTTTAGCAGCCAGTTCCCTAGCCTTACCAATTAACTCATAGGTTACTGGGTGAATGTTACCTTCTACGTGTTCAACGTAAACCATAACACCCTTCCACTCATCTTTGTTAATATCAATTCTTACCTCATCTAAAATACCGATAGCTTCAATTGGACATTTTTTAATACAGATTTTACACATTTTACAGGCGGCTGTAAAATTGATTTTATTATCCTCAGTTACAATTGCCCCAAAAGGACAAGTTTCTATACACACTTCACATAGAGTACACTTATTGTGGTTTACTACTAATGACGCCATTTTTCCCCATCCTCTCTTAGATAAATTTTAGTTCCTTTAATTTACCGAACACATTATTAGAAAGCTCTTCTCCAGTACCTTCCCAAATAACCTTTTCCCCATTGCTTTCTGGGTTGAAGATTCTTTCAACTTGAGTAGGTGATCCAGATAATCCGTAACGTTTTGTATCTTGGTCGAAGTAATCAGCAAAGGTTTTCATAACCACTGGCCTATCTTTTGTTGCTATTTTCTTCTTGTAGGAAGGAAGTCTAGGTTGGAAAATACCTTTTTCTACTGTAATCAGACATGGGAACTGCATTTTTACAGTTTCCACTGTATCAGCCATATCCATTTCTACTGAAATACTCTTTTTATCAACTTCTAATATTTTGGTAACCCAAGCAACGTGAGGCATGTTCAAATATTCAGCGATGGCAGGTCCCACTTGAGCTGTATCTCCATCTGTTGTTTGTTTCCCACAAATAATAATGTCTGGTTCTCCGATGGCTTTGATTCCCTGGGAGATGGTATAAGATGTTGCAAGCACGTCAGCACCAGCGAACTTTCTATCAGAAAGGATATAACCATGGTCTACACCCATCATATATGCCTCTTTAATAATGGTTTGTGCTTGTGGAGGTCCCATGGTAAGAACTGTAACCTCTCCACCTAATTCCTCTTTTAATTTTAACGCCGTTTCTAGAGCATATAAGTCATAAGGATTCATTTTTGAATCTACGCCATCCCTTACCAATGAACCATTTTCATCAACTTCAACTTGGTTTGTTTCAGGTACTTGTTTCACACAAACAAAGATTTTCATTTTATTACTCCTCCCTTGGATTAGATTATTTAACAATTACAGACACACCGTCTGGAATTACTGTGATTGTGGCATCTGGCCCTTTTAGTTCAAATGCCTTTTGTAAAGCTTCTTCAAATGAGTAAGCATGTTTTATGTGCATTGCCTCTATCATTTCTTTGTCACACTGGTCAGTGACTATATATACAATGTGTTTTTCTAAAATTCTAGCAAGGATTTGGAATTCCCATTGATCTGGTATGGTTTTGTCCCTAGGTATTTGTAAAACCTTTTCAGTTACTTCTTTGGGACATTTAGCCTCAGCCATATGCTTAAAGAATGACTCACCACCATGTCCATCATTACAAGCAGACAGGATAATTATTATAGCATCAGCCTTACAGCTAGCTTCAGCAGCGGTCATTCCCTTAACTGTTTGATAAATGTTTTGATCAAGGGGGTAACCACCATTGGAAGTAATAACTATATCAGCTGGCTTTTTTTCCACAACTGCCAGTTGTTTAACAAATTCGCAGCCCTTTTCATGTGCCTTCTGGGGGTGACCAGCCACAGCATGTATTACTTTTTTATGGGAGTCAATTACCACATTTAGTATAAATGCTAAATTAGCTTTATCAGCAGCGAATATCATGTCCTCATGTATGGGATTGTTGTCTAGAATACCAGTTCTAGCATGGGGACTAGCTATAAACTCTGAACAGTGATTAGCTAATACTGTATCTTTACCTGCTACTCCAGGAAGAACACTTTTTCTTCCTCCTGAAAAACCTGCAAAGAAGTGTGGTTCAATGAAACCTTCAGAAACTAATAACTCTGTTTCCATAACAAGCTTATTTAACCAAAGCTCACCACCAGATGGCAAAATTCCTACATATGTCATGTCATGTTTGTCCCAGCTCACATGATTGATTATTTTCTCATTTTTTACGATTTCTTCCCCAAACTTATTAATCATCTCTTGTTCTGTTGTAGCCCTATGAAAACCTGTGGCTATAAGGATTGTAATATCAATGTTTGGATTGGCTTTTCTTATCCGCCTTAATAATATTGGTAGAGTAACCTTACTGGGAACAGGCCTAGTGTGGTCACTGGTTATGATAACCATATTTTTCTTATCCTTAACCATTTCCTCCAAGCCAATGCTACCAATGGGATTATCTAAAGCAGCTTCAACCAGTTGCTGTTCAGAGAGCTTAGGGACAAAAGTGTGAGCCTTTGATTCCAGTATCCCCAATAGATTTTTATCAGGTATATTGGCTTCCACAAAGGTTGTGGAGTATGGTATTTTAACCAAAGCCATTGTTAACCCCTCCTCTTTTTAGGTCCTTAACCTGTCTGATGGTCAGACCAGTACTTATAAATTTTTTATACATTCTATTTTTATGAATTTTGTAGGTTAATAAAAAAGATGAGTTGTTATGGTCGATTTTATTAAGTATTATTAGATTAGTATTAAAGTGTTATTAAAAAGATTTAACTATTTTTTGATAGTTTTTTGCTTTCCTGTTCCATCATGCATTTATTAACATAATCCAGATGTTCCTTCATTCTCTCAGTTGCTAGTTCAGCATCACCCTTGGCTATGGCAGAGAACAAACCCTTATGTTGTTCAATCAGGATTTCTAAGTTTCTAGGGTCCATTAAGATATTACTACGGGTGTAAGTTATGCTGCTATCTATGAGATCTGATATGGTATTTAAGATATTAAACAAAAGTCTATTTCCAGATATCTTGGCTATGGTATAGTGGAATTTTTTGTCAAGCTTTATATTTAGATTTTCATCCATTCTGTATTTTTCCAAATCCCTAATAACATCTTGAAGCTCTAAAATCTGCTCGGGTGTTGCATTTTTTGCAGCCATTGCAGCACTGTTTACCTCTAATATAAGTCTGAACTCCAAGATTTCAGTAGGGGGTGTTTTTTCTAAGAAAAACAGTATGGATAGAGGTTCTAAAAAATCTTGATTAAGATTCTCTTTTATAAA
>CAYYRM010000017.1:0-23005 GCA_964474005.1 uncultured Eubacteriales bacterium | reverse complement strand
CATGTCTAAGGGATGAAATTATAGCATTAAAAAAACAGGGTTTAAAGACTGAGCCTGCTTTTTGCAAAGTATTAGGACTTACAGGTGAAGATCCTTATTCATTACTTTTACAATACGGAAAGGATAAAGGACTAATAAAGTGAAAAGTAATTAAATATTTAGCTATGTCCACTAATCTTAAGGTTAAATACTTTGGTTGGTGGGCTTTTTTTATGTAGTAAGACCCCTTATTATTATCTGAAATATAGAAATTTTACAACATGTCAGTAATAAAGCTGACATAATGGCATTATCTTAGAGTTGTATAAAGTAACAGAGGTGTAATATACTCTAACTAGAAACTATTATAATAGTTATGGTTGGCGCCAAGTAAAAAAGAGGAGGGTATTTGTATGAATTTACAGACAAACACAAAAATTAGCGCAAGGGTTAG
Organism: uncultured Eubacteriales bacterium; assembly: GCA_964474005.1. Taxonomy (GTDB): domain Bacteria; phylum Bacillota; class Proteinivoracia; order Proteinivoracales; family Proteinivoracaceae; genus Alkalicella. The sequence goes on along the minus strand of CAYYRM010000017.1, from coordinate 22,572 downwards.
AATCCAAAGCTTCGGTAGATTTTTAAGTGGTATGGTAATGCCTAATATCGGTGCGTTTATTGCTTGGGGACTCATAACAGCTTTATTTATTCCCACAGGTTGGACTCCAAATGAAAATTTATCAGAGCTTGTAGGCCCAATGATAATTTATCTATTACCTTTGCTAATTGGTTACACAGGTGGTAAGTTAGTAGGGGGAGTTAGAGGAGGAGTACTAGGTGCTGTGGCCACCATGGGTGTGGTGGTAGGTGCAGATATCCCAATGTTTATTGGTGCCATGATCATGGGTCCATTGGGCGGATTTTGTATCAAGAAATTTGATGAGTTGGTAGAAGGTAAAATTCCTTCAGGTTTTGAAATGTTAGTTAACAATTTCTCTGCAGGTATTATTGGTACTGCATTAGCACTTTTAGCTTATCTTGGTATAGGTCCAGTTGTTGTAGGACTAAATAACGTACTTAAAACCTTAGTTGAAGGGGTAGTTACTGCAGGCTTATTGCCACTATCCTCAATTTTTATAGAGCCAGCTAAGATACTTTTCTTAAACAATGCAATTAACCACGGAGTTTTAGGTCCATTGGGTCTAAGCGATGCCAGTGAACTTGGTAAGTCAATTTTCTTCCTATTAGAAACCAATCCAGGTCCAGGACTTGGTATATTATTAGCATTCTTTGTATTCGGTAAAGGGATGGCTAAACAATCATCTCCAGGAGCAATTATCATTCACTTCTTAGGTGGAATTCATGAAATTTATTTCCCATATGTGTTAATGAAACCTGTACTGTTATTAGCGGTTATCGCAGGTGGTGCCAGTGGTGTATTCACATTTAATATATTAGGTGCTGGACTTGTGGCAACTCCATCCCCAGGTAGTATTTTTGCACTGATGGCAATGACCCCAAGGGGCGGATTATTTGCAGTGTTAGCTGGGGTGTTAGTATCCACAGTGGTAACATTTTTCGTAGCTTCATTCTTTATCAAACGCTCAGCTGAAGAGGATTTAGAGTTAGAAGCAGCCAAGGAAAGAATGGTGGAGCTTAAGGGTAAGAAAAGTAATGTTAAAGTTAGCAAAATAGCATTTGTATGTGACGCAGGTATGGGCTCAAGTGCCATGGGAGCATCTAACCTAAGAAAGAAAGTACAAAATGCTGGATTAAGTATAGAGGTTGTAAATAGTGCCATTGAAAATATCCCTGTGGATGCAGATATAATAATCTGCCATGAAAGTTTGGCTGATAGGGCTAGGGGCGCTTCAAATGCTGAAGTTATAGCAATAGATAACTTCATTAACAACCCCAAATATGATAAATTAGTAGAAGACTTAAAAAACAACTAATAAATTAAGGCCTCCATACATGGAGGCCTTAAAAATAAAGCAAAAATGTCACTAATGTCACCAATGAAATGACAAAGCTGAGATATCTTAGGATTGCTATAAAATTTTATAGTGGTTAAACTTAAGATATAAGGGAATGAAAGGGGTGATTTAACCAAATGATAAGAATCACTTCAAGGGTAAAAGCCATATTAGAAGAAATCATAAGTAACCCTGAGTATATAACAATTAAGTACATCGGAGAAAAACTGGATGTAAGTTCTAGGACGGTTTTAAGGGAAATGGATCTAGTGGATGACTGGTTTACCAAAAATGGATTTGCTTTAATTAGAAAACCCAGTGCAGGGGTAAAAATCAGTGCCACAGAAAAACAAAGGGAAAATCTACTGGAAAAGTTAGAAAGGGAAGATCTGCTAGGTGGATATTCACCAATAGATAGACAACGATTGATTTTGTTCCGCTTGTTAACTTCAAAGGAACCCATTAAAACATATCTTTTTACCCATGAGTTTGATGTAACCGAAGGAACAATCAGTAAAGATTTGGACTTGATGGAAGAATGGATTACCAAACACAAACTAAAGCTTGTAAGAAAGCCTGGATTAGGTATATACATCGACGGTAAGGAAAAGGAAATACGGCACGCTTTGGCTAATTTGCTTTATCAATCCACCGACGAAAGCCAATTATACCAGTTTATAATTGATAAAAAAGTGGAAATTCGCAAAGGGAGAGTTATAAACGACTTTGTTGATCTTATTGAAAAGGACATCATCGAAAAGGTCCAAGAAGTTATTGATACCTTGGCAGGGCAACTGGAAGAACGCCTAACAGACAGTGCCTATATGGGACTTTTGATTCATTTATCCATAGCAATTCAAAGGATAAGAAATAATGACGAAATAAAAATGGAAAACAGTGTTTTAGAAGAACTAAAAACAGCCCCAGAATTTATGTCAGCCATGGAGATAGCGAAAGCCATAGAGGAAAAAATGAACATAAAAATACCAGAAGATGAGGTTGGATATTTAACAATGCATCTTAAGGGGCAAAGGTTAGGGCTCTTTTAAAGGATGACTTTGATTTGATGTTTAGCAATAAAACCTTTGAAATGGTACAGGAAATTTTAGATATTGCAACATTTGAAACGGGAATATTGCTCCATAACGACCAAAAACTGATTTTAGATCTTGTGGCCCATTTAGAACCAGCTATAACTAGATTAAAAATGGGAATGGAGATCCGTAATCCATTGCTTGACAAGATAAAAGAAAACTATTCTGACATATTTAGCGTAAGTAGCAAATGCGCCAAAGTGTTACAAAGGAAACTAAATGTTGATGTTCCTGAATCTGAAATAGCTTACTTAGCCATGCATATTGGTGCGGCCATGGAAAGCATTAAAAATAGTCAGGATATAACATATAAGGTTTTGGTGGCCTGTGCCAGTGGAATTGGTAGCTCAAGGCTATTATCCACAAGAATCCAGAAGGAGTTTGCCAATATCGATGTGGTAGATGTCATTTCCACCATAAGTTTGACTGATGAAATCAAAAAAAGGGATGTGGATTTTGTCATTTCCACAGTGAACTATAATGGCACTGACAAAAATGTTGTGGTTGTGAGCCCATTGCTCACAGAGGAAGATAAAAATAGTATCAAATATACCATGGGTCAGGTCAAAGAAACTAGGAGATCTTCCATTAATTATGTAGACTCAAATGAAGTACTACAATTTGAAACAAAATTGGAAAACATGATGAATTATAGTCAAGGGATAATTGAAGTTCTACGTAACTACGGATTTTATTATGGAGATATCCAAACTAAAAAACATGCAATTGACTTTGCTTGCAAAATACTAATAAAGGATGAACATAAGCAATTAGAACTTAGGGCTAGCCTTGAAAGAAGAGAAGAATTGGGAAGTACCATTGTACCAGAAAGTAATATTATGCTACTTCACTGTAGGACCAATGCTTTGACAGAATTACATGTAAAGATTATTAGGTTAAGGGATTTTATGGAAATAGATAAGGTGAAAATTAAAAATATATTAGTTCTAATAGCGCCTGTTACTATACCCAATACCCATTTAGAGATCATGAGCTATGTTAGTAATTCTCTCATTGAAGATCAGCAATATATTGAGACAGTTATTAGTGGGGATGAGGAAAAGAACTATTTTGAGTTAAATAGGATATTAGAGATTTTCTACAGAAAAAAGACTTTAGAGTTCTAGCTTAAAGGGGGATCAATTTATGATTACTTCAGTAATCTTTAATTTTAATCTAGTGTTAATTTTATTGTTTATACCCATAGCGGGCCTATTCTTTTTTAAGGGAAGCAAAAGGGATGAGCAGGATAAAAATAATGAAGACAATTATTTAAAGAGGGAGGGGAGTAGTATTTTAAAAAAAGATAATATTAAATTAGGCCTTCCAAGTGTTGACAAGGTATCTGCCATTAAAATGGCAGGACAGCTTTTAGTGGATAGTGATTATGTTGACTTAGAGTATATAGATGCGATGTTGGAGCGGGAAGAACAACTTAGCACATATATAGGCAATGGTGTGGCTATCCCCCATGGTGTAGGTAAAGCAAAGGAGTGCATAAAAAAATCTGGAATTGTAGTTTTGCAATTTCCGAACGGTGTATCCTTTGATGGTCAACTGGCTTATCTGGTTATAGGTATAGCTGGTGTAGGCAATGAACACTTAGATATTTTATCTAATATCGCCACAGCTTTAGAGGATGAAAAACAGATGGAGTTCTTGAAAAACACCGAAGCTGTTGAAGATATTTATTCTATTTTTACCAACACTAATTTGGATAATAAGTAGGTGATAATGTGATAATTACATTAACATTAAATCCCGCTGTGGACAAAACCATGGAAATTGATAATTTTGAAGTGGATAGTGTAAATAGAGTGGGATCAGTGAGGTTAGATGCTGGGGGCAAGGGGATCAATGTATCTAAGGTAATTAAGGTACTGGGAGAAGAAAGTTTGGCCATGGGAATTTTAGCAGGTAAGGCTGGGGAATTCGTATTAAATAGACTTAATGATTTTGGCATAGAAAACGATTTTGTTTTTATAGATGGTGAAACACGTACAAACATCAAAATTGTAGACAAAACCAAAGGTACAAACACAGACATAAATGAAAAAGGTCCCAGTGTACCCAGTGACAAAATTCAGTTAACCATAGATAATGTCATGGGAAAAATTCAAAAAGATAGTATTTTAGTTCTCTCAGGAAGTGTATCTAATAATATTCATTCAGAAATATACAAAGAGCTAATAATCATGGCAAAACAAAAAGGTGCTCGCACTATTTTAGATGCAGATGGCGAACTCCTTAAAAAAGGACTAGAAGGGGGGCCCTACCTAGTCAAGCCTAATATCCACGAGTTAGAAAGACTTTATGGAGTTAAAATTCACAACACAACTGAAGCCATTGAGTTAGCAAAAAGGATGTTTGATCAGGGGGTTCAGCTAGTTGTCTTATCCTTAGGTGCTTCAGGATCAGTTTTTCTTACCAAGGAAAAGGACATTTTAGTTCAAGGAATCAAAGTGGACACAGTTAGTACAGTGGGAGCTGGGGACTCCATGGTTGCAGCCATGGCAGTGGCACTTAAGAGGAGTTATAGCATAGAAGAAGCCTTAACCCTAGCAGTTGCAGCCAGCACCGCCAGTGTGATGACTTCAGGTACAGAGCCCGGGGATATTGAAGTTATACGTGAGCTTAGTGGGAAAGTATATTACAAATATTTATAAATGGGAGGGTTTTAAATGAAAACAAAAGCTGTAAGGTTATATGGAGCCAGTGATCTTAGGTTAGAAGAGTTTGAGTTGCCTAAAATCAAAGATGATGAAATCTTAGTTAAGGTAATTACAGATAGCATCTGTATGTCAACTTATAAGGCGGCAATCTTAGGTGAAAACCATAAAAGGGTGCCCAATGATGTGGCAAAAAACCCAATTATTGTGGGACATGAATTTGCAGGTGTCATTGTTGAGGTTGGTAGCAAATGGCAGCATCAATTTAAACCTGGAGATAAATTTGCCATTCAGCCTGCATTGAACTACAAAGGCAGTATGGCATCCCCTGGATATTCATACATGTATTTTGGGGGAAATGCCACGTATACCATAATACCCCAAGAGGTTATGGAGTTAGGTTGCTTGTTGCCATATGATGGGGAAGCCTTTTACGATGCATCTTTATCAGAGCCAATGTCATGTATAATTGGAGCTTTTCACGCATCTTATCACACCTTTGCAGGCAAATATGAACATGCCATGGGTATTGTAAAGGGAGGGAAGATGGCTCTTTTTGCAGGGTGTGGCCCCATGGGCCTAGGTGCCATTGATTATATTCTAAATCGTGATCTAAAACCTAGTATGTTGGTGGTAACTGACATTGACGATGAAAGAATAGATAGGGCTAAGTCCATATTCACCGAAGAGGAAGCCAGAAAAAAAGGCGTCGAGTTAATCTTTGTTAATACCAAGGGTATAGAAAACGTTCCTGAATATTTAAAGGGTTTAACCAATGGAACTGGGTATGATGATGTATTTGTCTACGCACCAGTGCAAAAGCTTATTGAAGATGCTGATAAGGTTCTAGGTAGGGATGGTTGCTTGAATTTCTTCGCAGGTCCCACAGACACCAACTTTTCTGCCAACTTAAACTTTTATAATGTGCACTATGCTGCCACACATATAGTTGGAACCAGTGGTGGTAACACCGATGATATGAAGGAATCATTGGAGATGTCAGCTAAAAGGCTTATAAATCCAGCTGTGATGGTGACACATATCGGAGGATTAAATTCCGTTGCAGATACAACATTAAATCTACCTGAAATCCCAGGGGGTAAGAAGTTGATTTACTGCCATATTGATATGGATTTGACAGCCATTGATGACTTTGAAAAACTGGGGGAAACAGACCCATTCTTTGCAAAACTAGCTGAAATAACAAGGAGACATAAAGGGTTATGGTCTGCTGAGGCTGAGAAATATCTTTTAGAAAACTATAAAAGGGAAATATAATAGGCTAAATAAAATAACCGCCAGAAATTGGCGGTTATTTTAATTGGGAGATACAAAATAATTATTTCTTTTTGCTCTTTTTACTTTTATCTTTCTTTTTTGTGGTATTTTTTCTATGGGGTAATACCTTTCTTTCCTTAGATACAATGATAGTGGCAATAACAAACAAAATAAACCAAATAATTAAAAAGTACGATAAATCTTGGTAAAGGTTAAAAAATATGATGGGGAAAGTAAGAAGAATGGTAAAAGCCATTAGTAAATGACCCCAAATTGGTTTGGCCATTCTTTTAAGACGTAGCATGTCCCTGGTATTGGCGATAAGTAGTGTAAACACAGCAATGGAGGCCACTATACGATCTGAATAAACCCCACCAAAAGCAACCGCGATATACAAAATTAAAAGGGTAAATGTAACCGCTGCAGCCACTGCCAACTTCGGGCTATTCTCATCTTTTACAGCATCATAAACCAAAGAACCTACCACAAAGGGTATAATAATAAAAAGCAATAGTATCATAGCACACCATCCTAAAAAGTATAATTTAATTATTTCTTTACATTATCATATTTTTTGTAATTTATAAAGGGTTTATACTTTAAAGATGAGTTATAGGTGTTAACTTTTTACGTTGATTATAATTTTTTAGAGAAAAGAGCAGAATTCCTTACCAAAAAGAGGATAATAAAATCAGGAAGATTTAAAAAAAGGGAGGGTTTACTGTGTATACAGATTTTTTCTATGTAATGGGGATATTATTTTTTTTAGCAATTATTGTGTTGGGGGTTATTATTTGGGGAATAGCCACATGGTTACAAGTAAAGAAAGAAGAAGGATCTTTTAAAAAAGGTTTTATAAAGGGATTTTTATCTGTATTGTTTGAAAAGAGATTTAAAGTAATCTTGATCCTTTATGTTATTTCAACACTTATTATTATACCAGTTATTCTACACAAAAACTTAAGGGCTGAGGATTTAATAGAAGCCTATCATGAAAAGCTTGCATCCAAATCTTATATGGAATCAGTTGTCATAGGGCAAAGTTTAGATTCCCTACTACAGTCTTGGGAAGACCTTTCTCAAGGGGAAAGATTATTTAGATTTAATGAAATTAGTAAAGGAATTGGGCTTTTAAGGTGGTCCATCGTGGGAATCGATGACTATATTATGGCAAATAACAGGGTTAAAACTGGCTATTATTTTGAACGCTTATTAATAGAATATAATATGATGACTAATACAATTGTGTCAGATATGGAAAAAGGTAATGATGTACTTGTCAGAATTGGAATACTTAAGAATGATTTTGCTTTAATAAAGTCTCTCTTGGAGGATTATTATGAAGGAAAGGGTTTAAGTCCTGAAGATATACAACTTAGGGCAAGGGAAATCCTGAAAAAGTCACAGTTTGGTTTTCCAGGCCCCTTCTAGTTTAGATAAATAAAATAGAGCAATTTATGCTCTATTTTTTTGAAGATTTATATGTTTTGCCTTAAGTGGTAATAGACATGGGATTTGGGTTAATTAGTAAAGTTGTGGTATTCTATTTATATAAAATAAGAAAGGGGATATGAAAATTGAACAAGGAACAAAGGAAACAGGAAATTTTAGATGGATTTTACTTTAGACACGCCACAAAGGAATTTGATCCTAACAAAAAAATCCCCCAGGAGGACTTTGAATTTATTTTGGAAACGGGTAGGCTATCTCCCAGCTCCATTGGATCTGAGCCATGGAGGTTTGTGGTTATTCAGAATTGGGATCTAAGGGAGAAATTAAAAAAAATCTCCTGGGGTGCTCAAGGTCAGCTTCCCACAGCCAGCCATTATGTGGCAATACTGGCTAGAACCATAAAGGACACAAAATACGATTCCCAATATTTAAGGAATCAGATGGTTAATGTAAGGGGTGTACCTGAAGACCGTTTTGAAGAAGTGAAGCTTAGATATAAATCTTTCCAAGAGGATGATTTACATCTCCTAGAAAGCCAAAGGGCCATATTTGATTGGGCCAGTAAGCAGACATATATCGCCCTGGGCAATATGATGACTTCAGCTGCACTAATAGGTATTGACTCTTGCCCCATAGAAGGATTTAACTATGACGAGGCTCATAAAATATTTGAAGAAGAAGGCTTATTAGAGGACGGGCACTTTGCCATTTCTGTAATGGTTGCCTTTGGATATAGAATAAAAGACCCTCGTCCTAAAAAAAGACAAGGGTTATCTGATATTGTTAGGTGGGTTTAAGGGATTTTATATTTTGTTTAGTTTACTAAAGAGTTAAAAAATGGTACTATAATAAAAAAACTAAAAGGTATAGGAGCTGGTAATCCATGTCCATAAAGGTGGTTGTTGATAGTACCTCTTATATTCCAAGGGATATCCTTGATATGTATGATATTTCTGTGGTTCCATTAAGTGTAGTTTTTGGTGAAAGTGAAGTCTATAAAGAAACCGCCATAACCAATGAAGAATTCTATGAAAAACTAAACTCCAGTGGAGTGATACCAAAATCTGCTCAACCTTCAATAGATGAGGTTTACTCTACCTTTGAGAATTTAATCAAGGATGGAAACAATGTAATCGGTGTGTTTATTTCTTCGGACATGAGTGGTACATATGGTACGGCGCATATGGTAAAGGAAATGATTTTACAAAAATATCCCCAAGCTAAAATTGAGCTAATAGATTCCAGATCGAACTGTATGCAACTTGGTTATGCTGCATTAACTGCCGCAAAGGGAGCGAAGCTGGATAAACCTCTTGAAGAAATATTAAACATGGTTAAAGATAACATTAAAAGAAGCAGATTCATTTTTACCCCAGACACCCTGGAGTATTTAAAAAAAGGTGGTAGAATTGGTACTGCCCAAGCACTATTGGGGTCATTTTTGCAAATAAGGCCCATATTGACAGTAGAAGATGGAAAAACCGATGTGATAACAAAAGTAAGGACAAAGAAAAAGGCAGTGGAAAGTATAATCGAGATGTTTGTTAATGACGTTAAGAATTACGGACTAGGTGAAGCCATTGTCCATCATATAAATTGCGAAGATGAAGCAAAGGAAATTGTTGAAAGGGTTAAGGAGTTACTTGGTGAATCCTTAAACATATGTCCCATAGGGCCAGTTATAGGGACCCATGTGGGACCAGGCTCTTTGGGGATAGCCTATTATACAAAGAAAGATTTCAGATAGTGTTTATTAAAGGAATCTACGGATAAACAAAAGCTAGCACATGTGGTTATGTGCTAGCTTAATTTTTATTTTCTTTTTTTACCCTTTTTAGTTTTTTTGTTAATGTTCCTATTCATAGGGAATATCAAATCTTTTAAACATACAAAAAAACCAATAATAAAAGCAAAACCTATATGCCCAAGGTTTAGTCCTTCTTTTACCACTGTGGCAAGTATAACAACAACCACGAAGTAAATACCACTAAAAAGATTTTTCCTTTTCACCCTTTTACCCAATTCTTCAAAGGGTTTAGAGATGCTGGGTTTTACACTTTTTATCAGAGAAAATAATACAGAAAAGACCACAGTGAAACCTAACACCCAAAGAATGGTTTTAAATAATTCTGTCATATAGGCTACCTCCAAAATAATTTGTTATCTGTATTATTCAAGAAAGATAGTAAAAAATCCTGCATATGATTAAAAAAGACCTGTGGAGGTCTTTTTTAATCTTCAAAAATGCTCCCATAGGGATTTTCTGAACCACCGCTATCACCATTGGTATTGTATCTACCACATGATTGGCATTCCCAATCCTCTCCATCAAAGCAAAAATAAGTATCCCGTTTACAAGCCCTACAATAAGCATCTATGGTATTAGGCATAATCATTCTCCTTTCTTTAATATTACCACTGTGAACTAAACCCAAAAATAAGGCAAATCATAATCGAGATAGTCATCCTTTGAATTATCACAACACTGACATTCCCATGTTTCTCCATTAAGGTAGAAGTCGGTCTCCTTATTACAGGTGTCACAAAAACCTTCCCTTTTATTAGACATCGTGTCCCCCCTGACATTTTAGCTTCTATTAAAATTTATTTAAGCAAAAATAAAATATGCAAAGCTTATGAATTTTTTCTGAATTTTTAGCTTGGGCCATTATAAGGGGATAAATAAAATGATAAAATGGGCATATCAAAAACAAAAGGGGATGGGGAGTCTCATGGGAAAGAGATATATTATTATTGCTTCATTGTTGGCTTGTGTTTTCATGTACTTTATCGAGCAAGTGGTGATGGTAGATTATGTTATTAAGACACTTCTTAAAATAATTGTTTTTACATCAATACCAATTATTTATTTTAAATTATTCAAAAAAAGTACAATCGTTGAGGCGCTAAACCTCAACAAATTAGATAAAAAGCAGTTAAAAATAGGGCTTATTCTAGGCTTAATTTCTTTTGCTGTGGTTTTAATAGCTTATCAAATTGCCAAGGGGTTTATGGATATTGAAGGGATTGTTAAAGAATTAGAACAAAAATCAAACATAACCCCTACAAACTTTTTGCTTGTGGGGTTATACATAACCTTTGGTAATTCCTTTTTAGAAGAGTTCTTTTTTAGGGGATTTATATTCTTAAATTTATATGAATCAAAGAATAAAGTACAGGCATACCTTTACTCAGCTTTACTTTTTTCCCTATACCACATTGGGATTTTTAGAAACTGGTTTAACATCTGGTTAACTCTTCTGGCAGTTTTAGGTTTGGTGGCCATAGGTTTGGTATTTAACTGGTTAAATACTAAATCAAAAAACTTTCTAAACTCATGGATTGTACATATCCTAGCTGATATTGCCATTATCATTGTGGGTATGAGAATAATGGGGATGATTTAGTTATATAAAAATAACGGAACAAAAGCCAAAGGCCAAGTTCCGTTATTTTTATGGCTATTTCTTTTTTGATAAAAAGGGATACCAAAGAACAACCAATCTTTTTCGTAATAGATAATTAAACAGATAATAAATAATCCACACAATGGATAAAAGGGTGAATATAAATGGTATTTTAATATTATGGAGGGCGTGGGGCAAAGGTAAATTAAGTAGAACAAATAAAGGCATAAGTAGCATTAGGCCAAAATGTATCCCATGACCCAAAAGAGTTAACAAAGAAATAATAAATCCAACTTTCATTCCCCGTTCATTTTTGGTTTTTTTGTGTGAATGTTTATGTAACATAATTGATACCTCCTTGTGAAAAAACTTATACTACATCATATCTAAAAAAAGCTTGTATAATTCCATAAATAATAATATAAACCACCCAAGTAGTTTGACAGTTTATCAGGGTGATTCAGAATCAAATCTTCTGAGATTTCACCAGGTTTCAGGCTATCTAAATATAGATGACCACCAACTTAGATTAATAATCGAAGATGAAAGTTTAGATTTCCCTTATTTAAAAATAGGAAGCAACTATATCTTTAGTAAAGAAGCCATTGACAACTGGATAGCAAAACAACGTTTAACCATAGCAAATTAAGAAAAGTATAGAATACAAAAAAGGAGTAGACATCGCATTTTAGGTGTCTACTCCTTTTTTATGTTATTAATTCTAACCCCTTATGGTGTTCATCTTATACATCAGGTACATCTTTTTATTAAGGGGGTCAACCATCAAATTTTCCCTAATTTTTTCTACACCCTGTGTATCTTCCTTATACCCGAAAAACCTAGTGCTAAATACTCCTTTACCCTCAGTGTAAGATGCCAAGGTCAGGGGATATTCTTTACAAGTATCCACAGGGATAAGGCCTTTAATGATGATTTCATGTTCTGTCATTAAAGGGTTTTCGAAGGTTGCCTTCATTTTTTGCAGGTCCCCAATGGCTCTACCAGCCACAGCATTTGGTACCTTTAATTCAAAAGTATAGAAGGGTTCTAAAAGCTTAGTTTTTGCATTGTTCAGGGCATCCATGAACACCATGGGTGTTAAATTGCGAAAATCGGAAGGGCAACTATCCACACTGTTGAATTCTCCCTGGGTGAAAGTGACTTTTATATCAGTAACTTCCCATCCCATTAAACCTTGCTTAGCAGTTTCATATACAGCCTCTTCCACTGCGTTTTGAAAGGTTTGTAGCAGATCACCTGTTGAAACCTCTGAAATATATTGGAGTCCACTGCCCCTAGGGGCAGGTTCAATTCTAATTCCCACTGCAGCTGCATAGGGATTATGATTTTCACTATCCCACATTTTTGTGAAAGCGGTGCCTATTCCCAATGGAGTCTCCTTGTAAATGGTGGTGGCATCTGAGAAATCTACTTTTAGTCCATAGCTTTCGTCTAAAAGGGATTTCAATATTTCCATTTGGATACCGCCAAAAAGGTTTAGATATATTTCCCTATTTATCTCCCCGATTTCCAGCTCCAAAAGAGGATCTTCTTCAGCCAAGAGGGACAAAACTGTGTAGAGTTTACTATGGTCTTTAGGGTCTAGAGCTTTCACCGCTGTTTTTAGAACAGGTTTTGCAATACTTAATTTTCGCAGGGAATCATTCTGCCTACCAATGATGTCACCGATTTGAAGGCCTTGAGGTCCGTAAATAATCCCGATATCACCAGCACATAATTCATTTCCTTCCACAATCTCACCTTTTTTTAGTAGTTGAATTTGCTTTATTTTTTCTTCTTTCCCTTTGTTCGCTATGTTAATTGAATCCCTTACCTTAATACTGCCACTGAATAACCTAATATAGGTCTGCTTTGAACTCATATCCCTTTTAATTTTAAATACCACTGCTGACAAAAAATCACCATGGTTTTTTTGAAGGAAATATTTAGCTACGGTATCTAAAAGATAGTCAATACCAACTCCCATCAAAGCTGAACCACATAAAATGGGATAAATATCACCAAGGTTAACATACTTAAGTATTTTTTCCTCTACAACTTCCTTTGAAATGTCTATTCCCTCAATAAATAATTCCAATAAGTGATCATCCAGCTTAGATATGACATCAATGGCTTCATTAAAGGAAATTTGCTCCCCGAGGGGAGCAGAGATATTAAAATCCCTAAAACCTTCCCCAGCTACCCTTTGTAATGGCAAAATATTTTTAGATAGAGAGTCTTTGATGTCCTTCAAAAGCCCTTGATAATCACAACCCACCCTATCCAACTTATTGATAAATATTATGGTTGGTATTTTTAATTTTTGAAGTACATCAAAAAGCACCCTAGTTTGAGACTGTATACCCTCCTTAGCTGAAATAACTAGAACTGCTCCATCTAGAACACTTATGGAGCGCTCCACCTCTGAGATAAAATCCACATGACCTGGGGTATCTAAGATATTTATCTTTGTATTTAACCACTCCATGGATATCGTTGCAGCTTTAATGGATATACCCCTTTTTCTTTCTAACTCCATGGAATCAGTTTGGGTATTACCTGAATCCACCCGTCCAATCTCTCTAATAACCCCTGCCCTGTGAAGTAGGTGTTCTGTTACAGTTGTTTTACCAGCATCCACATGGGCAAGTATTCCTATATTAACTATTTTCAAATAAATCACTCCAGTTCCCATATTCATCTTAAACTCAAAGGTTTATAGGTGATATGGCAACTTAAAAGTAGTGTTTTGGCGGGGCAACCCTAAAATAGGGTACAAAAAAGCACCATAACCATGGTGCCATTAAAATTTATAAGGCTTTAGGGTTACCATTCCAAACTGGTCAAAGGGTATAGAAAATAAAGACAAGGGTTACCTTGCATTTAAAATATACCTATGACCCACTATTAAGTTACTGATTCATCACCTTAATAGTTTTGTTTGTCATGTTAACATCTCCTTTACCTTTATATTTTTAATTACAATTAAAGTATAGTTTTAATCAGTTCTACAGTCAATTGACAGGATATTAACTTTTTGTTAATTATCCCTTTTGTTGAGAATCTTACTCCATATATTTTGGAAAAAATACTCCCCTAAAAAGTTTGCAGCCACCATCCAAAGCTTTACAAAAAACAACATAACAACAAAGAATAATCCAAAGCCCACAGCCCATTTAAAACTATCCATTTTTATATCCCCTTGGCATTATTTAATAATGGTAACAGTACCTTCTTTTCTGGCGGGAGCTGTTGGATGACTGCTAGAATTATACCCCAATGAAGTTGCACCAAAGATTAAATGTCCATTGGGTATTCCCATCTCTTTTATCAGTTCACTGACTCCTGGTAATTGGTTTAACCTTTTTAAAGAGTTTATCCAACATGTGCCTAAACCAATGGAGTGGGCAGCCAAAAACATATTACCCAAAGCCAAGGAACAATCTGACTGGGGAGCCACAGCAGATTCATCCCCAGAAACTATAATTAAAGTAGGTGAGTTATAAAATACACTAAATCCTTCAGAACTTGCCCTTTCCACCATTTTAGGATTGTCTGATTTAAGGAGAGAGTTTTTAATGGTTTCATTTATCCTATGTAATAGGTCTTGATTTTGCACAACGGTAAAATGCCAGGGTTGTTGGTTCATGGCACTGGGTGCAAACCTTCCTGCATCAATAACTGTCTGAAGCTCTTCTTGGGTTATTTGCTCTTGTTTATAGGTTCTAATACTCCTTCTGTCAAAGATAGTCTTTAATGTATCGTTGGTCATAATAAGTCCTCCTTGAAATATAAACTATTATCTAATATACTTATTTTACCATACAACTTAAACATAGGGAAATTAAGATTTTAAAGGAGGTTTAACATGATACGCTTTGGAATAATAGGTACCAACTGGATAACAGAGGAGTTTATAAGATGTGGGAAGTTATTGGAGGACTTTTCCCTTACGGCAGTGTATTCCCGCACAGAAGAAAGGGCTAAAGAATTTGCTTCTAAGCATTCAGCTAAATATATTTTTACTGATCTTGAGGAAATGGCCAAAAGTGATGTAATAGACGCTGTATATATAGCCAGCCCCAACTCCCTCCACGCACCCCAATCCATACTTTTTCTAAATAATAAGAAGCATGTGTTATGTGAAAAGCCCATGGCATCTAACAAAAGGGAAGTAATGGCTATGATAGATGCTGCTAAGAATAACAATGTGTTACTGATGGAAGCCATGAAAACAAGCTTTTTACCAAACTACATGACAGTGAGGGAGAATCTAGGCAAAATTGGCAAAATAAGAAGTAGCTTATTTAGTTATTGCCAATACTCAGCCAGATATGAAATGGTAAAGAAGGGTGAACCGACAAATACATTTAATCCCAACTTATCCAGCGGATCCCTAACAGATATAGGGGTATATTGTGTATACCCTGCCATACAACTTTTTGGAAAACCCAAAAAAGTTACTGCCACAGGTGTGTTAATTGGTTCTGGGGTTGATGGAATAGGGACATTGACACTACACTATGATCACATGTTTGCAGTCATTTTGCACTCCAAAATCACCAATTCCCATGTGATTAACGAAATTCAAGGGGAAGAAGGAACCATGACCTTAGATAGAATAAGTAGACCCCACAAGGTAGAGATACATTACCGAAATGGGGAACATGTTGACATAACAAAGGATGATGCCAAAAATGCCATGTATCATGAGGCCAAAGAGTTTATCCAATTGATAAAGCTAGGAAAAACTGAATCCAGTATCAACACTTTCCAATTGGCACTGGATGTAATGGAGGTAATGGATGAGGCAAGGAAACAAATGGAAGTTGTTTTTGAAGCTGACCAATAAAGGATTTCCATGACATAAAAAAGCAGACCCTCTCAAAGAGAGGGTCTGCTTTTTGTGGTGAGGCACCACATCTGTTATTGCAACAGGCAATTTTGGGGAAGAAAATAAAATGGGAAAAACTTATTCAAAGATATTATAGACACTTTTAAGTTAAATATTCAACAAAAAATCATAAATATTGTAAGTTTAAAAAATAACATGGGGTTTACATTATTACATTTATACCTACTAAGGGATTTTTTTATGTAAAAAACGGAAAAAAGAATTATTTTGGGCATAAAGGACCATTTACAAAACAATAACAAACAATAAAATGATATTACACATTGTTTTTGTTTAAATATGTAGAATAATGTCACTTTTAACAAGATTAGTAGGTGATTTAAATGGATATTTTTGAGAGGAATCATTTTAATAAACCAAAATTGCAACCTAGTAAGCCAAAGAATTTGACTAGTCAAGAACCTGCAATTACAATTACTATATTTTACGGTATACTGGGCACTTTTTGGATTTTATTATCTGATAAAATACTATTGTTATTTCTCGACGATAAAAATACTTTAAATAAATTACAAACCCTTAAGGGATTGACGTATATTCTTATGACCTCAGCGTTGCTTTATTTTCTAGTTAATAAGCAATTTAAGCAAATGGAGAAAGTAAATTTGCGAATAGAAAAATCATATGCCCAGTTATCAAAGACATATATGGAGTTAACTAAGGCTAAGGAAGAGCTAAATTCTTTAGCATTCAACGATAAAATTACAGGATTACCAAACAAGTACTTTGTCGAAAAAGAAATATCATATGCAATTACAAACTTACCCAGTAATGAAGTAGTTCTAATTTACATGGATATTGATAATTTTAGAAATATCAATGACACATTAGGACACTCTGCAGGAGATCAGTTGCTTAAATATATGGCTGAGATGTTGCAATCTTTAATCAAAGCTCCTAATACCATTGCAAGGGTAAGCGGTGATGAATTTTTAGTTATTTGTTATGAAAACTCAGATAAGGAATTCATTATAAATATGGTGGAAAAGGTTGTTAACAAACTAAGGGATCCCTGGTACTATAAAGGTACAGAGTTTTTTGTTTCATTAAGCATAGGGATTGTAAATTATCCACATCATGGAAAAGACTTTGAAACACTCTTGAAAAATGCAGATTCAGCAATGTACTTGGCAAAGGATAGGGGAAAAGATAGATATGTTTTTTTCACTGATGATATGCAGCAAAAGAGATTAGAAAAATTAGACTTGGCCAATTGTCTAAATTATGCCATAGAGAAAAATGAGTTTTTATTGCATTACCAACCTCAATTTGATATGAAAACCAATAACATAACAGGGGTGGAAGCATTACTACGTTGGAATCATCCAAATAAAGGCCTTATACCACCAGCATTGTTTATTCCTTTAGCTGAAGAAACAGGCCAAATACATAACATTAACAAATGGGTATTAAAAATGGCATGTTTACAAAAGAAAAAATGGGAACAAAAGGGATGCCCACATATCATGATGTCGGTGAATTTTTCCTGTAAGGGTTTTGATATTGAAAACATAGTTGAAGAAATTAAGACAATACTTGATGAAACCCAAACAAATTACAGTGAAGTTCAACTGGAAATCACAGAAACAACATTTATACAAAATATAGAAAGAGCCACAGAAGTTATTAGCGAACTACGGAAACTAGGTCTAAATATAGCACTAGATGATTTTGGAACAGGCTATTCTTCCTTGACATATCTAAAAACCTTACCTATTAATACAGTAAAAATAGATCGTGGATTTATCCAGATTATAGATGAGAAAGTTGAAAGTGAAGTTATTGTAAACGCAGTTATCCAATTGGCGTATGCACTGAATCTTAAGGTGGTGGCTGAAGGGGTAGAGACAGAAATACAGTTAGAAATTTTGAAAAACAGTGGCTGTGAAGAAGGTCAAGGGTATCTATTTAGTAAACCAGTGACACCAGAAACAATGGAATCTATGATGTTGAAGGTCGTTTAACATTGTCACTATAATAACAAAAAAGTCGGGTATCCGGCTTTTTTGTTTTTTTTCCTGGGAAATGACACAATATTACAAATTAATTAAGTTTAATTTAATGATGGTGTTATGTAAAAAAAGTGTAAAATAATATATAGAAGTTCAATAACCTATAATGGAGGAAAGATAATGCAATTATATGGGCAGCAAAAGAAGGGGCAGTATATTCAAAAGAACATTAATGAAATCGCCGTAAAAGTAATGGATAGACAATTTGAAAAGGTTCCATCACTGCATAATAACTTAAGTGAAAAACAAAAGGATAAGTTTCTTGAAGATGTAAGCTCTAACTTGAGTCATTTGGCAATTAGTTTGAAGGTAAACAAAGGGGAAATCTATGTTAAGTATATGGAATGGTTAGGGGTTTTAATGAGTAATATGAAATTTTCCTTAGAGGGTATGCTGTTGCATTTTCAATGTACCTATGAAGTTTTAAACGAAATACTACAGGATAGAAATAGTGTTCAAATGCATGATTTACTAAAACAGGGGCAAAAAACATTCACTAAATCTTATCTTAGGGAAAGTAATGATAATTTAAAACCACTTAAGGGTGAAATAGCAGTCTTTATAACCCATATATTAAATGATGAACTGGATAAAGCAAGGTTTTTTATAGAAAAAAGTATGGAAAAGGGAAATGATATACAATACATATATATGAACCTAATTCAACCTTCATTATATGAGATTGGGGAACTGTGGTATCAACGAAAACTATCTGTATCTAAAGAACACTATCTCACAGCATTTTTAAATGACATTATGACATCTCTATATCCCCGCTATGTGGAGAAACACACCAAAGGAACCATGTTGGCCCTGTGCCCAGGGAAAGAATTTCATCAGATAGGCATGAGGATGGTTACTGATTTCTTTCAATTGGATGGTTGGAAAACCCATTACATAGGTGGAAACATATCAAATGATCACATAATGGAAGAATTAAACCAAAGAGAAGTGGATATAGTGGCAATTTCATCCACAATAACGACTAACATCGATACGGTAAAAGATCTTATAAATGGCATAAAAAACCATGAAAAATTTGCTTCAGTAAAAATAATAGTGGGGGGAAAGACTTTTAACGATCATAAAGATTTATGGATGGAATTTGGAGCAGACGCATATGGAAGTAATCCCCAAGAAGCAATAAACTGGGCTAACAAGCAATTGCTTTAATTAAATAGTTTGTGTGTATAGTTTCGACAAAAAAGACCATACGTTCCTAAATTAAGACAAAAACAGTGGTCTTTTGTCGATGTAATTAAATTGACAAAAGCCGTCGACAAAAACTATAATAAATAAGAACATTTACTATTTATCCATTAACACATATATACAGGGGGAGTAAAATGAAGTCCATAAAAACCAGGATGGTTATCATATTTGGGATAATCATTATAATGGCTAGTATTTCTCTAGGCGTCCTGCCATAAGAATTGTGGATTAATTAAATAATCTGGTTATGAAATTTAAATTGGATTAGTTAAATAACATACTAAAAAAGAATGTCAGGCAAAAAATGCCTGACATTCTTTTTTATATATTAGATGTGTTACTCATAGACTTTCTTTTCTTTCTTGGCTTTATCAGCCTTTGGCTTTTTCTTTGGGGTTTTAACACCTTTATCCTTAGCCATGAAATCACCTCCTAGGTGAACTTTTATACTTATAAATATCTCTCTTTTTTGTGGAAAAATACATAAACATATAAAAAAAGTATAAAAATAAGTAGCCAAATGTTTGTGTAAAACCAAACAATGGCTACTTACCATACCCTAATTCTATGAAACCATTTACTATTAACCTAATTACAAACATCCTTTCACGAGAGTAAAACCCAAACGTTCTTCATATTACTGGCAATACAGGAACACAAACAACTAATTGATCTTTACACCTTTTAATAATCAACACAAATTTGAAGCTTAATGAACTAAAAACACTTTCTAAAAAGAAAAAACCCAAATTTCAAACTAATCTACTGGATACCAAAAAACTTTGATACAACCAAAATCAGTGAATTAGGGTATGTGGAAGAGTTAATTGACCTCTTCTTGTTTTTATTATAACATAAATTATTATAAAGTAAAAGGTAAATTTTCACTCTATTGAAAATTATTTTACTGAACTAAAGAAAAAGGAGTTGTAAAATTGACTGATTCCAACATTATCATAGAAACTTCCCGCTTATACGTAAGAAAATGGCAGGAAAAAGACCTAGACAAAATAAACGATATATTAGGTGATCCGGAAATGCAAAAATATGTTGATGAAAGGCCTTGGTCTTTAGAGGCTTTTCAAGGGTTGATTCAGTGGAATGAAGATAACTTTAAAAATAATTCCGGTTATTTCAACTGTCCAGTAATATTGAAGGAAAATGATGAGCTCATTGGCCGTGTGGGATTAAACCCTTATTTCAAGGACAAGGGTATACCTGAAATTGAATGGACCATAGGAAAAAAACATTGGAATAAGGGCTATGCATCAGAAGTTGCCAAGGCCGTTATAGGGCATGCATTTAGCAATGGATATTTCAATGTAATAATATCCATGTGTGAATCTGATAACCTAGCATCCCAAAAGGTAATGTTAAAATGCTCCATGGGTCGCTATGAAACAAAGGAAATAGACGGTAAGGAATGCTCTTTTTATGTAATATATAAAGACTAATAATGTGTGCCAAGAAACAGATGTAAAACTTCATCTGTTTCTTTTTTGTTCATATTTATTTAACATTAGATTTATTGACTGTGAATTAAATTACTTGTATTATTAGGGTGTATCAATAAAGTAGTACACCCTAATACAGCTAGTATAACACTACTGATAATTAGGGTTATAATTCCCAATTTTGGAGGTGGAGTAAATGGCTTTTGGTAATGATAAATTTTTCGGAAAGAACATCCCAAAGGTGTTGATACTGGCCATAGCTTTCATAGTGGTTGTTGGACTATTTTTCATCACTTCACAGGAAACTAATGTGGAGGTAAGTGCAGAACAAGTTAGGATCAAAGGTTTATATGGTGGAACTTACTCAATGAATGAAATAACTGATATTCAATTGGTAAATTCAATACCAAAAATCACACGGAGAACCAATGGAGCAGCCTTTGGTAACTACAAGAAAGGGCATTTTAAGTTAGAACAGCTAGGTGACTGTAAGTTATTCGTCCATTCAAGTGAAGGTCCATACATCATAATAAAAAATGATGATAGGGATGTTATCATAAATTTTAAGGATAAAAATAACACCCAGAAATTATATAATGAACTATTGGATAATTGGAAAGGGCAAGGTGAGTAATTTGATAGAAATAAAGGACTTAACTAAAAGTTATAGTGGAAAGACAAAGGCCGTTGATAATTTGAGTTTAACTATTCCAGATGGAGAGATATTTGGTTTTTTAGGTCCCAATGGGGCTGGGAAAACCACTACCATTAAAATGATTACAGGTATACTAAAACCAGATGAAGGTAGTATTAAGATAAATGGGCTAGATATTCAAAGTGATCAGATAATGGCAAAAAAACAATTTGGTTTTGTGCCAGATAGCCCCAACATGTTTCTTCGTTTAAAGGGCATTGAGTATCTAAACTTTATGGCGGATATTTACGATGTACCCACTGAGGAGAGGAAAGAAAGAATTAGCTCCATGGCAAAGAGGTTTGAAATGGCAAATGCCCTAGGGGATAAAATCCAGAGCTATTCCCATGGTATGAGACAAAAAATAATAGTAATGGGTGCATTGGTCCACCAACCCCCAGTATGGATTCTAGACGAACCTATGACAGGCCTAGACCCAAAATCATCTTACGTATTAAAAGAGATGATGAGGGAGCATACCAATGCCAAAAAAACAGTGTTTTTCTCAACCCATGTTTTAGATGTTGCCGAAAGGCTTTGTGACAGGGTGGCTATAATCAATAAAGGGAAGATACTATTTAGTGGTAAACTAGATGAAATGAAGGAACACTTTAAAAGCAATGAGTCCCTAGAAAAAATGTTCTTGGAGATGACCCAAAGTGAGTAAACTATTATTACTTTCAAAAACCCTTTTAAAAACTAGCTTCAATTCCCTGTTTGGCTCTGGAAAGAAGACTAAGACTTCCCTTATACTATTTGCCATAGTGGCAGTTAGCTTGGCACCAATACTATTTGGTGTTGTGGAATTTTTGTCCTTTGGTTATGATGTATTAAGTGAAATTCAGCAAGAGGGATTATTACTAAGTCTCGGTTTGATTATCAGTGGATTTATAATATTCTTCTTTGGTATCTTTTATGTTATAGGTACATTCTATCTATCCGGTGATATTGAAAATTTGTTACCACTACCCTTAAAACCTTATCAAATTATAGCTGCTAAGTTTAATGTGGTTTTGTTTTACGAGTAT
>CAYYRM010000016.1:0-23497 GCA_964474005.1 uncultured Eubacteriales bacterium | reverse complement strand
ACTACATTTTCTCTTGGGAAATAGCCAAAGGCTTAAGAGATTAAGCAAAGCTACTCTTTTACCCATTTTCATTAGTTCACTTCTTGCAGCTAAGGCCGAACGAGAGCTAATTCCATAGCTCACCAGCAAAATATCATAGTCTTCATCACCAATGGTTTCTAGTACCGTGAGTTCATTTTTATAGCATTCAACTTTTTCTTTTATGTGGTAATTCAGTTCACTTATCATAGTGGGATTATTAGTTGCAGGAAACCCTTCCCAGTCATGACTTAACCCAGTGGCATGAAAGGGTTCACCTTCACCTACAATTCTATTTTGTTCCCTACTTACAACGGGTAACTCATTTATATACACAGTTTCCTTTAGGTGTGCAATGGTTTCATCCAATAACAAAACAACAGGCATCCTAAGCTTTTCCGATATATTTAGGGCATGGACTGTCATCTCATACACTTGTTGAACACTGGACGCTGTGAAAACCACCATTGGGTGATCGCCATGGGTTCCCCAACGTGCTTGCATAACATCACCTTGAGCCGGTGAAGTTGGTGCTCCAGTACTGGGTCCCATCCTCTGGACATTTACCAATAGCAACGGGATTTCTGCCATAATTCCATAGCCAATATTTTCTTGCTTTAATGAAAATCCTGGTCCACTGGTGGCCGTCATGGATTTTACACCACAACAAGAAGCTCCTAAAGCGGTGGCTATAGAAGCAATTTCATCCTCCATCTGTATAAAAACCCCCTGATTTTTAGGCAAATGTCGGGCCATATATTCTGCGATTTCAGTTGAAGGGGTTATGGGATAGCCTGCATAGAACCTAACACCACCTTTAATGGCTGCCATGGCACATGCCTGATTTCCTTGGATAAATAACCCCATATTACTCACCCCTCTTTTGGATTTTTATTGCAAAGTCTGGACATAGATACTCACATAACATACAAGCTGTACAATTGTCTTCATTATCGATTTGTGGTTTGCCTAATGTTTTGTAAACATATACGCTTCTAGGACAGGATGAAGAACAAATGCCACAACCCTTACATCTTTTGTAATTAATTAAAACCTTACCTTTCCTAGGCTGAGACAAAAATATCACCTCACATTAATAAATCTTTCAGCGTTATATACTTATGAGAAAACCAATGGAAATAGAAGATAAAATGCCATTTTGGCATTTTCCTAAACCAAATAAAAAAACAGTGTGCAGTAAATACACACTGTTAATCTTTGGTCAGAAGCCTATCACCCATTACCCTAATACCTATGGCTCCCAAAGGTGCTGTTACAACTATGGCCAACACTGCCACAGCTAAAATCAGCTCCCCCGTAGCAACACCCATGGCAAGTGGGACTCCACCAATGGCAGCTTGCACTGTGGCCTTTGGGCTATAAGCTATTACACAAAAAAACCTTTCTTTTAGACTAAAATGACTCCCATATAAAGAAATCATCACACCTAATGCCCTTGCAAAAAGTCCAATCCCAATAATACCTAAACCAACCAAACCAGCTGATTGAACCACGTAAATATTCACCTCTGCCCCCACCAATACAAAAAGAAGCAATTCTGCAAAAACCCAGATTTTATTAAGCTTTACTGAAATCCTACCTGCAACCATTGGCAGTCGTTGAAGTAGCACAAAACCTATTGTCATAACACCTAGTAAACCAGCGATTTCAACTAAATGTGCCAATTCCTTCTCCATTGTTATTATAATTAATCCCACAGCCAATATTAACAAAACTTTTTTAGTGTCCCTAATTCTGTAGTTTTTGAATACCCAAATTAGCAATAACGAAAATAAAGCACCTATAACTATTCCTAATACTATGGCAATAACTATGTTTTTAAACTGTATAAGTAGGTTAAATCTTTGTCCTGTGTATAAACCTAATAGTGATGTAAAAATAGTAATGGCTACCACATCGTCTATACTTGCACTGGCTAGTATCATTGTGGCTATACCTTTTTTCTCACCTTTCCCTTCACTCATCAATCTTAACATTGAAGGAACAACAACCGCGGGTGAAACAGCTGCTATGATAAAACCTAACATTCCACTTTCCAAAGCACTGATATTTAAAATATACATACTTGCCAGTACAATAGATATTCCTTCAAATAGTCCTGGGACAAAGCTCATCAATATGGCTGGTTTCCCAACAGTAATAAGGGTATCTTTTTTTATCCCCATCCCTGCCCGTAACAAAATAATGATTAAAGCAATCATTCTAAGTTCTGGTGAAATTTCAAGGATTTCTGTAACAATTAAGTTAAAACCATATGGACCAATTAAAACCCCTAGAACTAACATACCCAGCAATCCTGGAAGTTTAATCTTTTCAAACCCCACATAAAACAGTGACCCCAGCAAAATAATAATGGCTAAACTAAATAACATAAGACACCTCCCCATAAATATAAAAAAGACGCCTACCCCATTGAGGTAGGAGCCATTAGCCTAAGGGCGTTTCTAGTGAGCTCCATCACTAATTTTTGTTAATACAAGTATATCCCAATTCAAAACTTATGGCAATTTTATTCTCTGTCAAATTGTAGTTTTCTAACAAAGGGCACATCCGCTGGTGCAAAGATATATTCGGATAAACCTTCCATGGATACCCATAACACAGATTTGTGAAATTCGTTTACTGGTTGACCCGTTACCACAGAACATAGATAGCTTTTGAGTTTAACGGTTTTGTTTTCATATATGTGGATGTTTTCTGCGAAAAAATCTCCCACGATTATTTCTAAACCTAGTTCTTCTAAGATTTCCCTTCGCAAGGATTGTTCAGGGCTTTCGCCCTCTTCAATTTTACCACCTGGAAATTCCCACATATTCTCTAGGTGGTCTCCATCTGGTCTTTGGGCAATGAGAATTTTATCCTCATGAATTATTATAGCTGCACATACTTCAATCATAAAAATCTCCTTACTGGACTTTGATTGCTGTGTAATAATACTCCCTGTCATGTCCACCATGGGGCTGATAATCAAAGCCGAATTTTTCAAGTTCCTCTACTATTCCTTCAGATTGAGTGGCATCTGCAGCCTCTAACCTAATAACAATTCGATCATTTACCTTCATCCTTTGTAGTTGATCCCTCAGACGAACCATGTCATCCATATTTATTTCATCTCCACAATTGAACACAAACTCTGCCATATATATAAACCTCCTCATAGTATTCTCATACTATAGTATTTTACCCAATGAAACAATTTATTAATTAAAATTTTTAAAATATGTAACCCCACCAAATTAATGATGGGGTTTTAATGTTAGTGTTCAGATTGAACTCTATAATCCCTTGATCTATGACAATGGTGTCCGTCACATCCTATGATAAATACATCGCCCCTTATATTAGAGGGAACATTCCAATGGAATTCCACTGTTGTTTTCCTGTCAACTTTTTTAGCTTCAATTAAAATGGCATCACTAAATGGTTTATTTGCTGGGTTAAAGAATAAAAATGCCTCTGTAACTGGTCTAGGGAATTCCGCCCTTACAATTACATGTTTAGGAAGTCTGATTACTCCATCTATAACTGGAAGGGGCTTGCCGTGTCTATCTAAAAATTCTGCTGCCACAGGCTCTGCCGGTGGATGATGTGGTGGATGATGTGGTGGATGATGTGGTGGATGATGTGGTGGTTTGTGTGGTGGTCTTGTTGGTACACAGACCCTTTGACCTGGATAAATTACATTGGGATCGGGTATTTGTGGGTTAGCTGCAATCATGTCCTGAAGGGATACTCCAAAACGTCTACCGATTAAAAATAGTGAATCTCCCCTTTGTACAGTATAAAGGAATCCTGCACAATGGGCTGGGGGTGGAGGAATAACTATTCCTGCAACTGCATTGTGTCTAGAACCCCTGGAAACTTTTCTAACTTTACCTTTCAACTTTTTCACCACCTTTACAGGGTTTTCCCTACATTATATGGTAAAAAAGCTTTTTGGTATTATGAAATTTGTACAAATTACAAATCAACCAGTATTTCTTTACACCAATTGGTTGCATCCATGAAAATTTTAGGAGTATCATTTAATTTTATGTTAAGTTCTTTACCAAAATGGTTTACATCATCCCATTTTCCTCGCTCATAGGCCAATGTAAATTGGAGTATATTATAGAAATCTCCCTTTTCCCCCAATACTGCTTTTTTAATATCTTGGGAGATGGGTAAATTACGAATTAAATTCTCCATGGGTACATCAGTAAAACCATCCAAAGTAGAAATTAGACCAAGGAGGAAGCCTTCCTTAGATCTACCTTTAAGATCTGTGGCTCCAATTAAAAGTTCTGCAAATTTAGCCCTAAGAATACTTATTTTTGTCAACTCACTGGGTTTATCATTACCCAACTCCCTTAACGATAACAACATCACCCAATTTCTTATTTCATCTATTCCAAGAAGGGATAATGCGTGTTTTATGGATTTTATTTCATTTATAAATCCAAAGGCTGCGGAATTTAATAATCGTAGGAGCTTTAAGGTAAGGGCCACATCCTTCTCTATTATCTGAGCTAATTTATCAAAATCAGGAACATTGGAATTTAATTCTCCAATAAGCTGTAAAATGTTTAATTTTTGAGAAGGAATATCCTTAAAACTAATGATCTTAGGCTTACAAAAGAAATATCCTTGAAATAAAGAAAATCCATTTTCTTTAGCCCACTCATAGGTTTGGGCATCTTCAACCTTTTCAGCCAAAAATTTAATGTTTTTATTTCGGACCTTTGCCATGATGTTCTTGCAAGTTTCTTTATCTGTTCCAAGCAGGTCAATTTTGATAATATCTACAAATTCCTCCATAAGGTAAAAGCTATCAGAAAAAACAAAATCATCTAAGACAATGGTATATCCAGATTTTTTTAGATCTTTAATCAATAGTAACAGGTTCCCATCGAATTTAATTTCTTCTAATAGTTCTACGGCTATGAGATCACTCTTAAATAGCTTTGGTATTTTATTCTTTAATAAAAGCTCCGTAAAATTAATATATGCCTTTTTTCCAAATGTTATATTAGAGATATCCATTGACATAAAACTATTATTTATGACTTCAGATGTGGCGAAATCACCATCTGTAGCACAATAGTAGTTATTTTCATTATTACGATATAGTAGCTCATATGCCGTAACTTCCATCCGTTTATTAAAAATTGCTTGGCGTGCCACAAAAATATCCATGGAATCTCCCCTTTTTAGATAATTATGGAAACGTATACTACTATTCGACATGTTTTAATTTATTCCTTTATTTTACAACTAAAGTACTAATAAATTTAAAATGCTGTATAAAAATGTTTTTTCATGTATAATTATATATATACAAAATGGATTTAGGGGAGAATGAAAAAATGCTAAGAGACATTCAAAAACAGACGATAAATAAACTTCCAAACTTGTTTTTAGGATTTTTTTTATGTAGTTTTGGGATTACCATGATGTACAAGGCTCAGGATTTGGGATTAGGCCCTTGGGATGTTTTTCACACTGGTCTAATGAATCACACACCCCTAACCTTTGGTCAGATTTCACAATCAGTTGGCTTGGGTATCATTTTATTAAGTGTATTTTTAGGAATATCCCCTGGTCTGGGTACTGTACTAAATATGATTTTCGTTGGATTTTTCATAGATTTAATAAATAGCAGCCCTCTTTTGGCCACACCTCAGAGTTTTTGGGGTAAACTTTTAATACTTGAATTAGGTGTATGGGTACTTAGTTTAGGTATATACTTTTATTTAAGAAGTGGTTTAGGTGCAGGACCTAGGGATGGTCTCATGTTAGGTCTCGCCAAAAAAACCAACCTATCCATAGCCAAAATAAAAACCATTATGGAAGTAACTGTTTTAATAATTGGATTTTTCCTGGGAGGAAAAATCGGAATTGGTACCATGGTGGTTGCTTTAACCATGGGTTATGCAATCCAAACGGTATTTAAAATAGGTAAGTATGACACCAATAAGGTCATTCACAAAAGCCTAAAGGATGAATATTTACTGTTACGCAAGGCAAGCTAATTTAAGGAGGTATAAAAAATGCAAGAAGTAACATTATCTCAAGAAGCCATTGACTTTCTGAAGGGCAAAAATAAAGATACCATATGTGTAGAGTTAGTTGTTTCAGGTTCATCTTGATGTGGTCAAACCTATAGGCCTGAGGTTCAGGTTAAGACCCCTAAAAATCTTCAAAGTTATAAAAACTACGAAATAGATGGTATCAATGTTTTCGTAAATAAACATGTTCCCATTAAAAAAGAGAAGGGAATCAATATCATCCTTTCTGGGCTATGGATGTTAAAAAAACTAACGGTAGAAGATTAGAAAAAAGTGAAGGCGATTTTTCGCCTTCACTTTTTTTATCCCATTATCACATCTATGATATGTTCCACCTTATCGTCTAATAGTTGTATTTTATTTGCCACTTTATTTCCATCAAGGTAAACCTCTATAACTCCCCTATTCACTCCATGGGGATTTTTAACTGTTATCTGATATAAAGTGGTACCATGGGTATAGGTAATATGGTATTGGTTCCAATCCTTTGGAATACAAGGGTCAATAACAATGCTGTCCCCTTGTTTTTTTAATCCCAAAATATGTTCAAGACCTACCCTGTACATCCAACCAGCTGCCCCTGTATACCATGTCCATCCTCCCCTTCCCACATGGGGATGAACAGCATAAACATCTGCAGCAATAACATAGGGTTCGACTTTATAGGTACAACTTTCTATGGGTGTACGGGCATGGTTTATGGGATTTACCATATTAAATAACTCCCAAGCTTTATCACCATCTCCATACATGGCAAAGGCATTTATAACCCAAATGGCAGCATGGGTGTATTGTCCACCATTTTCCCTAACCCCAGGAACATAACCTTTAATATATCCAGGTTTTTGATCACTTTCATCAAATGGCGGTGTAAACAATTGAATAAGACTTTCTTCCCTCTTTATAAGATACCTTTCCACAGCATCCATGGCCTTATCAATACGGTCTTTGTTTTTGCCGCCCTTGGAAATTATTGACCAAGTTTGTCCTAAGGAGTCAATAATACATTCTGTATTTTTTGATGAACCCAATGGTGAACCATCATCGTAAAATGCCCTCAAGTACCACTGACCATCCCAAGCATTTTTTTCTATATTGCTGGCTATCTCCTCGGCCACCTCTTTGTACCTTTCTCCCCTTGGACCATCTTCCATATGCTCTGTTAGTGGTGAGAAATCATTGAGAATTTTGTAAAGGAACCAGCCCAACCATACACTTTCACCTTTGCCCTTATTGCCCACTGTGCTCATTCCATCATTCCAATCCCCCGAACCCATTAGGGGAATACCATTGGCTCCAAGTTTAATTCCCCTTTCAATGGCCCTTACGCAATGTTCATAAACAGTGGCTTTTTCCATGGATATCCTTGGAATCCCATATCGTTCATCTTCTTTGCCCAATGGATCATCTTCTAAGAAATGCACTTCTTCAGTTAAAATGCTAAAGTCACCAGTATTTTTTACATAGTCTGCTGTGACCAATGGTAACCATAAAAGATCATCGGAAAACCTTGTTCTAATACCCTTATCACCAGCCCCTGGATGCCACCAATGTTGAACATCCCCTTCTAAAAACTGATGGGCACAATGTAGTAGTATCTGTTCCCGAGTGGCCTCAGGTAGGTTGTATACAACGTTCATGGTATCTTGAAGTTGATCCCTATAACCATAGGCGCCTCCAGACTGATAAAAGGCTGAGCGGGCCCAAACCCTGCATGAAATGGTTTGGTATAGTAACCATGAATTTAGCATGTAATCCATTGATTTATCTGGGGTCTGTACTTGAATTTTACACAACAACTCTTTCCAGAACCTCTTTACATGTTGGAGCTCTGTTTTACAATTGGCTAAGGATTTGTATTTCCCAGCCATTTGTTTGTAATCATCGTCTTCTAAAGTATGACCCATTACAAAGGTGATCTCCTTTTCAGCCATGGGCTTAAGTTCTATATTAGTTTGTATGGCTACACATGGATCAAACCCTGCCCCCACAATATTGGAAAAACCTTCTAGTTCCAAAGCTTTGGGATTAGACATATCTTTGTTACCCACAAATTCCCTTCTATTTCCTGTATAGGAGATAACCCTTTCTGAACTCACCACAAACAGCTTCCGATTTGGAAAATCATTGCTATATGGGTTTTTAACCAATAATCCATCTATCCCCTCATCAAAACTGCTTATTAAGTAGTTCTTGGTCATCTGCTCATTTACACCCATTACTGGCCTTAAGTAATAGAACAGGGTAATTTTACGGGTTTCTTTGGAGTTATTTTTTAATTTTAATAGGTTGATTTTTACAGAATCATCCTTTGGTACATAAACAGTTAAGTCTTGAGCTATCCCATTACTATCATGGTGGAAAGTTGAATATCCCATACCATGTCTTATGGTATAACTCTCTTTTTCCCGAATTGGTAGTGGTGTAGGGGTAAAGGCTCTGCCAGTTTCATTGTCCCTGATGTAGATAATTTCTTCTGGGGGATCTGAAACGGGGTCATTGGACCAAGGTGTTAATTTATTTTCCCTACTGTTTTCTGCCCATGTGAAACCTGCTCCATTTTCAGATATCTGGAAGCCAAAATTTCTATTGGAAATCACATTTATCCATGGAGCTGGTGTTTGTTTATTACCTTTAAGCCTTATGATATATTCTAAACCATCGGGTGAGAATCCACCGAATCCATTATAATATTCTAGATTTAAAGGTTCATCCACAGATAAGTAGCTTAGTTTACTTTCCTTAAATTCTTTCTTATTACCAGCAAAATCTTCTTCCATTACCTGAATTTGTTTACTTAAAGGTCCACCATGGCCTAAGATAACAAGTTTCGCCACTGTATAAAGTAGATTTCTATCTTCCTGTGGCATCTGCTTACCGTTTCTTAAGAACACTCCGCCAGGGACATCTAAGATATGTTTCCCATGGCTTGTGGCAATAACATCATTTAACATCTGTTGTAATGGCTGATGGTAACTGCTCTCATCTTCGTTTAGTACAACCAAATCCACCTTCAACCCTTTGGTGGTCCAATATTCATGCCCCTTAAGTAATCTGGTGAACATGTCTATGTCCTCAGTACTTTTGATTATTAAAAGTACAATAGGAATATCTCCGGAGATACCATAGCTCCATAAACCAGATTGACTTTTGGTATTTTTGTTAAGGATATCTCTATACTTTTCTTTCACTGGGCTTTGATAAATTATAGGTGACATCATCTCTTGATATAGTCTTAAATCCTTACCCTTAATTCCAAGATAAGACATTTCCACTTGACTACGGGTAAAGGACAATTGGAACGTTCTATCAATTGTATTAACATCCCTATACTTTCTATTCAATTCAATACATTGGTTTTTATCATCTGCAACACCAGTTACAAAGGTTACATGCACAGATTTCCCTGCGGGTATCCTCATAACTTTTCTCAAACTAAAAATTGGGTCTAAAACAATACCCGAAGAGTTTGTTAGAGGATTTGTGAGGGCCACGGCATTTTTTATGTCATTACCACGACCAATGAAGCTGCTACGCATGGTCTCATATTGCAATGCCCCTATGGTCTCACCTTGGGTAAATACCCCATGGAAACCCCAGATAGTCTTTTTCTCTTCTTCTCGGGGTCTTCTTGAAGCCACTATGCACTCATCATCTAATACAATCTCAGTACGAACAAACAAATTGTTAAAGGCGGGGTGAGCTAGGTCTCCTGGATGGCTTCCCACCACAACCTCCATGAAACTGGTGACATCTATTATTGTTTCTTCTGCACCGTGGTTAGATAAAGTGACCTTCCTCAACTCAACATTATCCTCAGATGATACCACAACCTCAGTTTTTGTTGTTATATTATCATCATATCTCTGAAATTCAACTTTATCATTGTATAATTGTACTTTGTAGCTATCCCCTTCATCACCAAGGGGTTCGGAGGTTGCAGACCATATCCTTTCTCCTTTATTTTGGTTTATTAGGATATAGCTACCGTATCTCCCCAAAAGGGGATCTTCCCTCCATCTTGTTATTTGGATATCATTAACTTTGCTAAATCCTCCACCCCTATCAGTAATCATTGTGGAAAATTGTCCATTTGATAGAATATGGGCTCGAGGAATATTGTTACTTATACCTTCATATGTTCTAGATACATCCTCAATTTTAGTTGTAAAGGTAGGTTCAAAATCCTCAAATTCTTTAAATTCCTTTGTTATAACCGCACGTACTGGAACCTTTTCTTGTAGCATTAGTTCTCCTGCTTTGATCACAGGATTTTGATGGAATCTTTTTTGTAAAACATTATCATACAGATAATTGTCTAAGGCCATCAGTATCATACCTTGATGATGGGCCATGAAGCTTTTTACTATTTTTTTGTCCTGTCCATGGACCAAAGCCCTTGCGGGTGTAAAGTCCACTGCCTCAAAAAAACCATAGGTCCCTTCTAATCCCTCTGAAATCAACCTTTCAATGTTGTCAATAACCCCTTTAGGGTCATAGGTTATTCCTAACACCGTAGAATACGGTGATATGACAGTATCATTGGCAAGGCCCCTCTTTAATCCTAAATCCGATAGACCAAAGGCCCGATATTGATAATTTAACATCATATCAAAGGTGTAATAACCAGATTCAGAAACACCCCAAGGCACATTACGTTTAGCCCCAAATTTCTTTTGTGCTAATACAACACTTTTAAAAGTCTCGTCCAGCAAGGTATTTCCATAGGTTTTTAACAATAGATTTGGCATGAAATACTCAAACATTGTTCCAGTCCAAGAAACCAATGATCTAAATCCATCCACAATGGTTAAACCTCTACCTAATTTGAACCAATGTTTTTTTGGTACTTCTCCCCTGGCTATGGCTATATAGCTTGTGGTTCTGGCCTCAGAAGCTAACAAGTCGTAATAGGAGTTTGTCAGCCGCTCCTCTTCAACATTGTAGCCAATGGAAAAAAGATTTCTCTTATCATCATATAGGTGTTTAAATTGGGTGTTGTCTATTATTTTGTCAATAACCCTAATTAACTGTGAAGTTTTATTACTTAGGGCCGTTAGACCACCTAATACCACATCTATTTTTTCTTTTAGAGAAAGTAAATCATTGTCAATATCTTTATTTTTCTTAAGCTTTTCAATCTGTAATGACATGTTTGTATAAACCTTAATGAAGTTATTTAGGGAACTTCCTTGGTTTAATTTTTGGAATTCTTCCTTTAGCTTATTGTATTGTTCCAGATTTTCCAATTCCCTTGGTACAAAAAATTCCACTTCTTCCCGAAAATCTTTAAGCATATCATTGTACTTTTGCTTCCAAATCCCCTCTTCATCAACACCTTCTAACGATTGTAGTGTCTTATGATAAGAGGATATGTCTTGAATTTTACTTGCTTGGAAAAGTTTTTTCGCGTCAAAACTTGCCTCTGCCAAGAGGGCAGTGTCCCTAAGTCCCAGTAGTTTGTTGTAATCAAACAGATTTTTATTTTTTAGATCTTTTAAACCCTCTTTTAGGGTTATGAGATTACTAATAAAATTACCACTATCAACTGTGGATACATAGGTAGGCCTTAAAACCTCTAAAGTCCTGGTGTCATACCAATTATATAAATGTCCCTTCCATGTTTCCATACGCTCCACAGTTGTCAAAGTATTTTCCACCCTACTTAGGGTACTGTCTAAGGTCAAATAGCCGAAATCATTGGCCACCAAAACACCCATCAGCATACATCCTATATTTGTAGGTGATGTTCTAGGGGCAATGCCCTTTGGTGGATACAACTGGTAATTATCCGGGGGCAAAAAGTTATTAAATCCATCGGCAAAGTCATCATAGTATCCCCAAGTTTTCCGAGCAATTCTACGCAAAACTTCAATATCATACTCATTTAATTTAACTTGGTTTTCTTTAACTTCTTTACCAATGTTAAAAGCAAAATATGGTGCACTTATCCATATAACTACCAAAAAAATGGCTAATATAAAATTTCGAGGATTGAATAGGTAGGCTGCAAAACCTACCAATAAGGCTAGGATTATCCCTGGTAACATTCTTTTAATATAACTAACAACATCTTTTTTTAAGCCTTTTTCCGCATCTGCAGCAGTAACCCATTCCAACATGTTTACTTTAGAGACATATACCCGATAGAGACTGCGGATAATGGCATCACTTAATATATAACTTTGGTATGGTAGAAAAACTAAGTTAAGTAACACTTGATACCAAAGGGCTGACACCCCATAGAATTTCCTCACATTGTTTTTTCCATATCCCTTTTCACTTTGCCCAACCTTAAAATATTCAAAGGTATTCAAAATGGCTGGAAAAACAACCACTAATAAAGCAATGCCAACCAGTAACCAAACATTAGTATTTACAAAAATCAACGATATGGCAAAAAACGTAAATGTAAATATGGGTACTAGGCTCCTACGGAGATTATCCACTATCTTCCACTTTGATAGTGATGATAGTGGGTTTATTACCTTTTTGTTATTGGCATCGCTAACCTTTGATAGTACCCAAGGCAATAGTTGCCAATCCCCCCTAGTCCAACGGTGTAGGCGCATTATAAATGAACTGTATTTGGCAGGATAACCATCAATGAGCTCCACATCTGTGGCTAATCCTGTTCTTAAATACGACCCTTCCAATAAGTCATGACTTAGTATGGAATTTTCAGGAATGGCTTCATGTAAAACCTTTGCAAAACTTTCTAAATGATAAATGCCCTTTCCTGTAAAAATTCCTTCTGAAAAAAGATCCTGATATATATCTGAGCTGGCTGTGGTGTAAGGGTCGATGCCCCCTTGTCCTGCAAAAACCTTAGTAAAAAAAGATTTATTTGCACTTTCAAGCTCCACACCAATTCTAGGCTGAATTAACCCATAACCTTCAGATATCTTAGTGCCTTTTTCGGCTAACACTGGTTTATATAAGGGATGGGACATAATTCCCACAAGGGTTTTGGCAGTACCAATGGGAAGCTGTGTATCTGCATCTAATGTGATCACATACTGAATTTTTGAAGGTGGTCGAGCTGAGATGGTCTTATAGGATGTATCCTTAGAGCCCAAAAGCAATCTATTGAATTCAACCAGGGCACCTCTTTTTCTTTCCCAACCCATCCATTTATTCTCTGCCTTTATGTGTTTCCTATCTCTTATAAAGAAATAGAAAATATCCTCATCATTCCCATTATACTTACTGTTTAATTCTCTAATCCCATCAAGGGCAGCGTCAATGATTTTAGAGTCATCCTTATCAGAACTATTTTTTGCATCCTTGAAATCTCCCACAATGCCAAAGTAAATATTATCTCCTTTATTTGATAGATAATGAATCTCCAGCTGACCTATTAGCTCCTTTACCCTATCAACATTAGGTAATAATGTGGGTACCACCACAAATGTTCTACTGTCATTTGGAATCCCGTTTTTAAGCTGATATCTGGCCAGATGCTTAGGTGGGTGAGTTTTTAACATTATATAGTTTACAAGATGTACTGCTATATCACTCATGGGTATAACCAAAACCACTGTCAACAATATACTTAAAGCTAGATTATCTGTGAAAAAGAAACCCACCATTAAAGGTACAATTACACTTATTAGAAAAATTGGGAAAAGATAATATCCCAAAGACTTATCATTGAACTCTTTTTTATTTGCTATCTGCAATGCTTCTAATAATTCTTCAATTCCTTTGTCCAGTAAAAAATAACCAACATGACTTCTTTTGTCCCTTATTCCATTATTGAAATTTTTTTGGGCCAATTCCAATGCAGTTTTGGCTATGCTTATTTCTGACCTTTTTGTTCTAACTGAAATTTTCTCAACCTGAATACGATAATAATCTCTGGATTCAAAATCCATAGTTTTATAAGAATTCAATGGATCTTTACCCAAAGTTTTTTCAACAATGTTTATGGATTCGAAAATATCATTCCAATCCAAAGTGGCCACGGTGTTTAAACTGGTGATGGAATTCCCTATGGAAAGCTTTCTAGCCGCTTGCTCTCTATGTTCTTGATCCAATATGTTTTTTACGGAATTGTTCAGATCTGATAACTTCTTTTCTAAATATGTAACCACATCTCCAGTTTCTGACTCCATTTTCCTAAGTTGCCGCAATAAATGCTCAATAAAAGATGGACTAAAACTATCAGCATAATCCATTTTTTCTTTTAAGTACTTAATAATTTCATTTGGCTCTTTTTTAGCCAGTTCTTCTGCCTGTTGCCATTGTATCTGATTCTCATAAATTCTTTCACTGATTATACGTATGTTCTTTATAAGTGCTATCCTCACCATAAGTGAAATAGACCAAACCTCAGCAATGGATAGAACCCTTTGGGTTTGATATGATTTTATGAAATTAACCAGGGAGTCTTCCTCTAATCTCCCGTCTGTGTGAGAAATATAGTCTAACACCAATGCATAAACCCTAGGGTAATTTTTGAATAAACCACTCTTTATTGTGTAAAGTTTCATAAATCTATCCTTTAAAAGGTTTAACCTTACATCTTTAACTTGTTCTTCAACTTTATAAAAATTGTCCAATAGCCATTCAGATGCAGGAGAAAGCGGTCTTTTTTGTTGGGCGTCTGAAATTAATTTTTGATACACTTTGGCTATGGACTGGAAATTCTCGTCAAGTTTCTCAATTAATTTCCTAATGGACTTAGGCTCATCCCACGTTCTATGCTGTTTTGCTATTTCCTTGGCGTGTTCTTCCAGCTCCTCTTTATTTAACAATATGTCTTTTAGATTTTCCATGCTTAAAAAATCCAATTCTTTTTTCGCTAAAGACATTATAATTCAACCCCTTTGTTAACTATTCCATTTTGTTAAAAAATCAAAGGTAACTCTACCTTTGATTTTTTAACAGTGTAGTTACTTTCTCTGTAAATAAATCACTGAGCTCTTGGGCAAATTCTTCAGAGTAGCCTTCAGTGTATATATTGAAGACAGGTCGCTCACTATCGGGGAGTATTAGCCCCCAACCCCTATCCTCTTTTATTTTTACACCTTCAAAAAGTTCAACATTTTCCCCTTGACTTTCAATCATTAACTCCTTTATTACTCTACCCTTATCTTCCCACTGGCAAGGAACTTCATGCTTTTTATAGAAGAACTTAGGCAGTTCGTCAATCAATGTGGAAAGGTTCATTTGGTTTTCGTTGAGGTAATCAATAATCACCCCTAAACCCCATGTGGCATTGTAATTCAGTATAAATTGTAGGTAATTACCTGTACCCTCTTGTTTTAGCATTTCATTCATCACAGCTGCAGGGTTTGTCTTCGTCCTAACCACTTGCCTATTATAGGCTTTACCTATGGAATCTATCACATTTGGAAAGGTATGGGGCGCCACAATGTCTAGTTCTTGACCCATTTTCAATAATAGTGTAGCCACTAGGACACTGTAGTGTTCTCCTTCCACAATTCTTCCTTTTCCATCAACTAATGTAAGGGATTCTCCATTTTCCTTTATAAGGGCACCCAGTGAATATTTTCCTTCCCAAACCTTTGCTCGAACTGCATCTAAGGATGGTTTGTCAAACTGTTCCGCCTTTACTTTGCAACCAATTCCTTCTAGATATTGACAACTTAGATCCAGAGCCTTTTGTGAAGTGGATGTTAAATAAATCAAAGGAGTAGCCATTTTTAATTTATTAATGTTGTTAAGAAGTTTTTTGCCCTCCTCAATGTAGAAATAAGATAGGTTATCCACTTCAATAACTTCCTTTATTTCTTTGGCATCACAACGCTCAAGTCCCTCGGTGCACAATAAATTCTCAATCTCTCGTTCAAGGTTTTTAGGTATATTAGCTCCCTTATCATTAAAAAACTCTATGTTAATTAGATTTAGGTCATCGGTACTTCCTTTCACATGAATACCACCAAGACCATTAAAATGTCTTATGGCAAAGCGGGTCATGGGTAAAATTGATCTATTTATATTTATAACCCTAACCCCTGTGGATTGAATACCTGCTATGAGGCTGTTTCTTATTAAGCATGTGCCCTTAGTCTCATCACCACTAACCACAATGGCACCATCTTTTTTTAGGGCAGTGGCAAAGCTTGCACCAAGCTTTGTTGCAAATTCTGGGGTAATATCAGTATTTAGTTGACCAGATATACTCCTCAAACCAAATACATTTTTTTTGGCTTGGGTTCCCCAAATGAGGTTTTGGTTTAACACTGTATTACCTTGAACCTTTTTTTGCGGCCAAACCTTGACATCTTGTTTAACAGACACGTTATCTTTGATGATACACCCTTCTCCTATTACAGAGTTTTCGTAAAGTTTAACCTTAGAACCTAGGTATACATTATCACAAATTACCATTCCCCTTGCTTCACAAAGATTACCTGTGGATACATTATTCCAAAAGGTTGTATTTTTAAGGGATGTGTTGGCACCTATCTTACAATTATCACCAATAATTGCATAGGGGCCAATCACTGCATTTTCCTGAATTATACAGTCTTTACCGATATATACAGGGGGTATAAGTTTTGCTTTTTGTGAAATAATGGTTCCTTCATCAATCCAAACTCCCTTTTCTACTTCTGTTGCGGCAAGCTTAAGGTTAACTTTTCCTGAAATCATGTCAAACTGTGTTTGTTTGTATGAGCTTAATGCACCAATGTCACACCAATAATCCTCTGTGACATAGCCATACATGGGGATTTTTTGAGCTAGTAATTTTGGAAATAAATCTTTGCTGAAATCAAAGTTATCCCCTTGTTTAAAGTCTTCCATAACCTCTGGTTCAAGTATGTAAATCCCTGTGTTTATGGTGTTACTAAACACTTCCCCCCAGCTTGGTTTTTCTAAAAATCGTACCACTTTACCAAAGTCGTCTATAACCACTACTCCGTATTCCAAAGGAACTGGTTCTTTCCTTAAAACCAAAGTTGCCTTTGATCTTTTTTCTTTGTGAAACCTAATGGCCTCAGTCAAATCCAAATCTGTCAATGCATCTCCACTTATTACTATAAAGGTATCATCTATAAAGTTTCCTGTGTTTTTAACACTACCTGCAGTACCTAAAGGTACATCCTCAACAAAATAACTTAAACTTACACCTAAATTATCTCCATTTTCAAAATTATCTTCTATTATATCTGGAAGGTAAGCCATGGTAACGGCTATATCTGTAATTTTGTGTTCTTTCAATAAGTTTATAGCATACTCCATCACTGGTTTATTTAAAATTGGTACCATAGGTTTAGGTAAACCACAGGTTAGAGGTCTTAGTCTTGTACCCTTCCCCCCTGCCATAATTACAGCTTTTATAATAATCACTTCCTTTTAGACAATTTTTTGATATGTTTATTTTGTGAGAAAATGTTTTTTATCATACATCTTTTTGTAAAATAAATACAGTACAAAAAAACAGCCCATCAATACTGATGAGCTGTTTTTATAAAATATTAATCTAATATATGGGTTTGTCATTAACAAAATCACCTTCAAAAATCACTCTACCATCGATATACCATTTTCCATATCCATGTCTGTTTCCAAACTGAAATTCACCTTCATAGACTAATGAGCCATCTTCTCTATACAAATTCCCAATGCCATGAAATTTACCATCCAAAAATTCACCTTCATATCGCAATTCCCCGCTATCGTAAAACATTTTTCCAATACCATGATATTTTCCTTGTTTAAACTCCCCTTGGTATTTTAGTTTTCCACCCTGTTCATACCAGCTTCCTTCACCGTGGGGAACATTACCTTGCCAAAAACCTTCATACCACAGGGTACCATCATCATAGTACCATTTTCCCTGCCCTTGGGGTTGACCATTAACAAATTCACCTTCATACCATATTTTTCCCCCTCGAAAACTTTTACCCATGCCATGTTTTTTACCTTCTAAAAAAGCACCTTCATATATCAGTTCCCCTTCTTCTGAAAAAAGCTTCCCTTCTCCATTGGGATGTCCATTTTGGAAATCACCCTCATATAGTATACCCCCATCTTCTGAAAAGAGCTTACCAAATCCGTGAAAATTCCCAGATTTTATGCCCCCTTCATACTTAAGGGCTCCATTATCATAGTAAACTTTCTTTGATCCACACCCAGCTTGTACAAAAACAAATAAAATGATTAAAAACAATGGTATAATTTTTAATTTCATATATTTCAGCATATCCGAATCCTCCCATTTTCATATTTTACATAATTATATTTAATTATAATTTAAAATATAACAAATATGATTTAATTTACCCAAAATATATAACTTAAGTATTACTCCCAAAAAGAAACTATTTGGTCAGAAATTTCCTCATCTTTATTTAAACCAAAGGTTAAATTCCAGTGACTAGGAAAAAGCCTTTTATATCTATAATCATTATATCTTTTATCCATAAGAAGCAGTATTCCACGATCACTTTCAGTTCTTATTAAACGCCCAGCCCCCTGCAGTACCTTATTAAATCCTGGATACATATAAGAGTATTCATAACCTAATCCCACTTGATTAAAGTAATCCGAAATTAGATCCCTCTCAAGACAAAGCTGAGGTAAACCAACACCTATTATGGCCACACCTATCAATTTATCTCCCACCAAGTCAATACCTTCAGAAAAAATCCCTCCAAGTACCCCAAAGGCTAGCATGTACTTCTCTTTATCTGTAACAAACTCATTTAGAAAATCCTCCCGCTGTTTTTCATCCATGGAATTATCTTGTAAAATTACAGAAATCATAGGATACCTTTGGATAAACTGTTCATATACTCTATTCATGTACGTATAGGATGGAAAAAAAGCAAAGTAGTTACCTTTTCTACCCATTACTAAAGTAAAAAGGTTCTTAGCTATCTGTTCTAGGCTTTCATCCCTATCCTTGTAATATGTGGATATGTTGTTAACAATTATTTTCATTTTTTTAGGTTCAAAGGGTGAAGGCAAAGACAGTAAATAATCATTTTCTTCTCCCCCTAAAAGGTCCTGATAAAAGGGTAGTGGATTTAAAGTGGCTGAAAAGAATATACTGGATTTCCCTCTATCCAAACCTTCCTTTAACTGTATAGATGGATCTAAGCAAAATATCTTGGTTTTCACATCTGATCCGTCTTTTTCATGGTAAGTAATGTAGTTGTCACCATAGAATTCACTTATCCTTAAAAACTGAAATGCCTTAAAAAACAACTCTAGTAATTCATCATTGGTCTCTTTACTTTCAATTAAATATCTTTCAGTTACTGCTAAAAAGCCGTGTATAAGTGGGTAAAGTTCCTTTGGCTCTCCTTTTTCCACAATGAATGTATTAGAGTCAAGTTGTTTCTTTTTTTCTATAAAAAACTTATTTATACTATTTAAAGCTCTTTTTACATCCTTATTTTCAATTGAGCCTTTCATAGTTAAAAAATCCTGTTTATTAAGTTGTGCCGAAAACATTTCCCTAGCCCTGTCCACAAGGTTATGGGCTTCATCGATGAGGAATGCATAATTCTTTTCACCGTCTAAAAAGAAGCGTTTTAAATACACCCTAGGGTCAAAAACATAATTGTAATCGCATATCACACAATCCACCCAAAGGGCAATATCCAAAGAAAGCTCGAAGGGGCAAACATTATGTTTTATTGCATAGGCTTCCATACACTCTCTGGTGATTAAGTTTTCATGGGATATAACATCAAATAAGCAATCATTAACCCTGTCATAGTGACCTTTGGCGTATGGGCAGTTTTCTGGGCTACACTTTGTTATTTCCATGGGACATATTTTATCTTTAGCCGTTAAGGTCACAGCCTTTAATTTTAATCCCTTTTCATTCATGGTTTTTATGGCCTCTTCAGCCACCTGCCTA
This sequence comes from uncultured Eubacteriales bacterium, assembly GCA_964474005.1. Classification (GTDB taxonomy): domain Bacteria; phylum Bacillota; class Proteinivoracia; order Proteinivoracales; family Proteinivoracaceae; genus Alkalicella. The sequence continues at coordinate 3,565 of CAYYRM010000016.1, read as the reverse complement.
GTGATGGTTTTAGCAGTTAAATAAAATACCTTTTCAACTAAACCCTCCCCTAATGCCTTTATAGTTGGAAAAAGTGTAGATATGGTCTTACCTATCCCCGTGGGGGCTTGAAAATATCCCTTTTTACAGTCCTTAATAGTTTTATACACCCCCACTGCCAGTTCCCGTTGTCCTTTCCTATATTTATCAAAGGGAAAGGATAAATGGCTAATGGAAGTATCCCTTGTCAAACGACACTGGTTAACCAACTCTATCCAAACTGAGTATCGTTTTAAAAGATTATAAACATATTCTTTAAGCTCTTTTGCGGAGTACTTATTGACAATCCTTTTAATATCACCAGAATCTATGTTGTAATAAGTTAACTGAAGGTGTAGTTCATCTAACCCATGATTTTGACAATAAATATAGCCATAGCATTTAACTTGACCCCAATGTAATATGTTATTCCCATCAATTAATTCAAGCTCTTTTGTGGTAGATTTTATTTCATCAATAACAATGCCCAAGGTTTCATGGTTCCAGATCCCATCGGCTCTACCTTCCAAAAAAACATCATAATCCATTATTTTTGTTTGGTATTTTAGGGAAACCTCAGGTGAATATCTTTCATTATATGACTTTTGAACCCTTTGATGTGCCCTGGTCCCTTCCACTGCCCTTATTGAGCTTCCCATAATTTTAGAATCGATATCACCTGAACGCTCAACAAACTCAACAAGGTTTCTTACAGAAATTTTATAACCTCTATTTTCCATGATTCCTTACCTCGATTACTTATATTAGTACTAATTATAATGCAATTTTACAATAAAGACCACAACCCATTGCCATAATGCTGTCACAAAACCATGGTAGAATTTGTCTATGACTTTTAAAAGGAGTGATTTCCATGGAAGACATTAGGATTATTCTATTTGCGGTTTCACAGGTTCTTACACTACAGCAAGGGGGCATGGATGAAAAACTTGCCATAAAATTAATTGCTGACAAATATCAGCTGGACCCAAAGGATTTGGAAGACTTTTTAAAAGAAGAATAGGTCCCCTGAAAAAAGAGACCTAGTTCCTAATACTTATATTTTGTTAACAAACCCTTCACTGATTTCTCCTAAAACTGGCAGCTTAAAATATTCCCCTTGATAGGCTTTGTACATTAGTAGTATCCAAATGGCAAAGGTGGCCTTAAAACTGCCCCTCCTTAAAATTCTGTGGCGCCTTCTGGCAATTGGAAGAGGTCCATGGAAAGGGCCCCGGTTTTTATGTTTTTGTATTCTGTTATTGTGCTGCTACCGTCCTTATCCACAACCTCAATTTTCACAGGGAATGGCTGAGTCTTACTTACCCATATTTTAGTTTGAAAATCGTCTGATGCCTGTTGCTGAGCATATGTTATAACATCACATTCCATTCCATTATAAGTTTCAGTGTATAAAGTTTTCCAAAGACTCGGGTTATCGATATGATAATTAAAAGGAATTTTAACAGTAAACCATTGGGAATCTGGATTATCTTCAATATATTTATTTTCATCTGGGAAATAAACCACAGCTAAATTTTGCTCAGTATTTAAGATAACCACAGTTTCATCTGAACCATTTAAAAAATTTTCAATACGCACATTATCCTTATACCAGTAAACCTTACTAACCATTTCTGTTAAGATACCATCAAAGGTATTACTTAAGTGAAACTCGTAATATAAACCTTCTGCGTTGTAATTTGGATCTTTATTTCCAGTGCCTGGATTATCCACTGGATCTGTTGTGTCTGGAGGGTCATTATCAATATCTGTGTTACCACCTAAGCCTCCACATCCTGACACCACTAAAGCAAAACATAAAAGTATAATTATAAGAAAGCTAATCCTTTTAAACATAAAATTCCTCCCTCACTTCATATATAGCAATTTTATAATAAAGAAAGGGATAATAATTTTGTTATTTTGCTTTAAATTATTTAAATATTGCTTAAAAAGAGGAATTAAGAATTCCCATGTATAACTATTAAACTGTCTGTATTAACTTCTACTAGTTTTAAATATAATTTAGATGAGAGTACATGGGGAGGGATAGTTTTATGAATGATCTTTTGACAAGTGTAAGAAAAGATTTTCCTGTTTTTTTACCCCATGATGTTATTAAGTTTTATAATAAAAACCTCCTACTGCTTAATCCCAATCATATGGTGAAGGGGATTACATGTTTTTCAAATTATCACTTTGGACTACCCAGTGGCTACATTACCCCTGTTTATATTGATAATAACTTGCATAGGTTAGAAAAAAACAAACTATTCCCCACTAATCCTGGTCAAGAAGTAAATGTAAAATATGAAGAACCCACAGACAGTTATTATTCCTTTTTTATCAATGCTCAGTATCTTGAAGGGATGGCTGAATCCATTTATGGAATTAGGAAATTACTCTTTAATAATCAAAATTACACCCTCGCCAATGATCTATTTAATAGTTTTAAAGTAATAATTGAGGAAGCTACCCATAAACAAAAGGGACATGAGCTAATAATAGACAGTATTATTTCACAGTTATCCATAAATATTTTAAGGGCAACAGAAAACAATAATTCTACTTATCTAACTAATACTAAAAACGATAGACATAACTTAAAACTAGCCATTGAATACATGGAGGAAAATTTCTGTCAGGATTTTTCCTTAAATGATATTGCTAAAATAGCAAATTTTAGTCCCTACCATTTTATTAGGGTTTTTAAAAACCAAACTGGAAAAACACCTCATCAATATCTTATAGAACTTAAGATCCAAAAAGCCAAGTTTTTGCTGCAATCTAATAAGTATAACATAACGGAAATTAGCCACCTCTGTGGTTTTTCCAATTCCAGTCATTTTGATGTTACATTCAAAAGAAAAACTGGGATGTCTCCAAGTGAATATAGGATAGAGATACGTAAATAAGGAGCAATGGCAAATGCCAATTGCTCCTTATCTTTTGATTTACCACACAACCCATTCTGTAAGAAAATAACTTCTACCATTGTCGTATAGGTAAAGCCTCTGGTCAGAAAGACCTTTAACCCATTGGTTTATCCTATCTTTGCCCCTTAAGTTATTTTCTATGATAGACTCTTCAATGGCAGAAAATGTTCTTAAAATCATATTGCTATCATCAATAAAAAAGCCTAACTGTTCTCGAATATGGTTCTCATCTTTATAAATGCTATGGATATCATCTTCCAACCCATTAAGTATTCCGCCAAAAAAATTCCTTGCTGTACGACTTAATCCTGCGTAGTAAAACAAACTGTAGTTGTAATATTCATTGTTTTGCATCTCAGAAAAACCGTCACCAATTGAATCTATCTGTAAAAATGTTTCACTAAGGGTCTGATTAAATAATCCCTCTACAATTGCTAACCTATCTTCATGGGACATTAAATCCCAAGAAGATAGCAAGTTCTCAATCTCTAAATTAAATGTTTTTAGGGTCTCAGAGATTTCAGCCACAAAATATTCATGGGATTTCTCAAGGGCAGCAACACTATTTCTATTATCAATGAATATAAATAAATTTAAAATTAGAGATG
>CAYYRM010000015.1:0-23500 GCA_964474005.1 uncultured Eubacteriales bacterium | reverse complement strand
TCTACTTTATCCTTTGTCACTATTGCCATTTCATTATCATCTAAGATTATGGTTTTTCTGGTGTATTGAATAATTGCAGGGATATCTGAAGCTATGAAGTTTTCCCCTTCACCAAGGCCTAATACCAGTGGGCTATCTTTTCTTACACAGATAAGCCTATTTGGGTCTTCTTTATGGGTTACAACCAGTGCATAGGCTCCGTGAAGGTCTTGTACCGCACGTTTTACAGCAGCTAATAAATCCCCTTGATAGTATTCTTCGATAAGGCGCGGAACAACTTCTGTATCTGTTTCTGACTTAAATTGGTGACCCTTTTCAATGAGCATTTCTTTTAAAGATAAATAGTTTTCAATGATACCATTGTGAACAACAGCTATATTACCAGTGCTATCTTGATGTGGATGTGAATTCACATCAGATGGCTTTCCATGGGTTGCCCAACGGGTGTGCCCTATACCTATATTGGCAGTGAATTTATCTCCCACCATATCCTCTAAATTCTTAAGTCTACCTTGTTTTTTTTCTACAACTAATTCATTGTTTTCTAAAACTGCGATGCCTGCTGAGTCATACCCTCTATATTCAAGCTTTGATAATCCATCAAAAAGAATTGGTGCAGCCTTTTTAGGTCCTATATATCCAACTATTCCACACATATATATAATCCTCCTTATTTTCCACTAAGTTTATTTTTTTCCAATGTACCATAAAAAATGTACAAAGTTTTTAGGCAATAAAAAATGCACCTTAATTTAAGGTATTCAAAAAATACCCTGTTTTGAGGCACAACAAATTACAAGCAATATTTTTTGTTACTCCACATTTTTGGAGTAGCCACCCAATTCCCGTTGTTCCCCAAGTCGCCTCAGGGTTTTGTGGAATTTTTATCGGTAGTAGCATACCGGAAGTTATCCGCCGAATATTTCGATAAAACTTCACCTCGTCAACTCAAACCTTTGAGTCCTGGCGCTTAATAAAAGTGTACACAAATTGCCATCTTGTCACCTCCATATTCAGTTTTAGACTCCCTAATTTTTCCTCACCTCCATAAAGATACTGTTTTTATATATTAGGTTGATTAAGGGCGGTTAACTCCACCCTTAATCAACTATATAACATTTTATGCTAATTCATTTTTTATGACACTGGCAATATCATTGGCTAAGGTTTCAATCTCTTTAGGGTCTTTTCCTTCGATCATAACCCTGATTAGATTCTCTGTTCCTGAAGGTCTAACTAAAACCCTACCTGTGTTACCTAGGTGAGCTTCAACTTCTGCCACCTTTGATGAGATAATTGTGTTTGTGAGATATTTCTCTTTATCATTAACTCTAACATTAATTAGAACTTGTGGCAACTTTTCTAAGATTTTTTTTGCTTCTGACAAGTCTTGCCCTAAAGATATCAAAGTATCCATAAATTGAATTGATGTAAGAATTCCATCACCTGTGGTTCCATGCTCTAAAAAGATAATGTGTCCAGATTGTTCTCCACCTAGGGTATAACCACCTTTTAGCATTTCTTCTAATACGTATCTATCTCCAACCTTTGTCTTTACGGGTTTAAGTCCTTCATTTTGACAGGCTATGTCAAATCCTAGATTGGCCATTACTGTCCCTACAACCACATCATTTGGTAGCTTACCCTGTTTTTTAAGATGTTTACCACAGATTGCTAAGATATAATCACCATCTATGATTTCCCCTTCTTTATCAACTGCAATAAGGCGGTCGGCATCACCGTCGTAAGCAAAGCCTATGTCATAAGCCTTTTCTTTAACAAGTTTTGCCAAACTTTCGGGATGTGTTGACCCACATTCTTTATTTATGTTTATACCATCAGGGGTGTTAAATATTGTATGTACCTCAGCACCTAATTCTTCAAAAAGCTTAGGAGCTAGATGATAGGCAGAGCCGTTGGCACAATCCAATGCAACCTTAGTACCAGTAAATTTATTGGTTATGGTGGTTTTCAGGTAATTTAAGTATTTACCTTGTAAGCTAAAGTCTTCGTATATTCTACCAACCTTTTCCCCTGTGGGATAAGGTAGTTGAGCCTTTGAAAAATAAAGTTCTTCTATATCATTTTCAACACCATCTGGTAATTTAAAACCTTCATTGGAAAAAAACTTAATTCCGTTATCCTCCATGGGGTTGTGGGATGCAGAAATCATTACACCGGCAATTGCATCGGTATTTTTAGTAAGGTAAGCCACCGCTGGGGTTGTTACAACACCTAGTTTTACTACATCAACTCCCACCGATGTAAAGCCCAAAGCTAGGGCCGACTCAAGCATATCCCCTGAGATCCTTGTATCTTTACCTATTAGAATTTTAGGATTAGTTTCTTGTTTTTTAAAGTAGTGTCCTGCACAACGGGCTATGCTATAAACCAGTTCTGGATTCAAAAATTCGTTTGCTACCCCTCTTATACCATCTGTTCCGAAAAGTTTACCCAATTTGTTCTACTCCCTTTCTATTATTACTTGTATTTGTGTTGGTTCAAAAATGACACCCTCCACATCTGAGTTAATTGTAACTGTATGTGTTCCCTCCCCAAGTTCAGACAAGTCCACATATGGGTTTACGGCCCCTGTATCTATACTAACTGGAACCCTAGCCCTTATGGTGTTTTGGCTTAAATTTGCCACTAGCCCTTCTTGGAGATTTATATGGCTTAGGTTAATATCCCTTAGGGTCGTTTCCTCCCGTAGGGCAACTTCAATTATAACATTAGAAATATTGGACTGTAAAGAGTTTACAATTCTATTATGAATATCCATTGGAGCTATGTTTGTGGTGATTTCTCCACTGCTATTTATTGTATTTAAGTTTAGTGTGGCAACCACTTTAGTGATCCTCTCTAGCTCCCTACTGGGTCCAGTCAATTGCACTATGTTTGGATTTGGATTGATATCCAAAATAGATAACCCTTCGGGTAAAGTACCTGTGGTTTCCACAGTTATAGGAAACTCCATGGTATTTATGGAATCTATTATAACTGTGACATAGTTGGGCCTTATGGTTTGAACCACTCCCCCTGCTATGGATGTCACCACTTCTAGGTTATGGATGCCCTCACCTAGATTCCTTACATCCACAGTTGCCCTATGCTCCCTTGAAACCACTGAATTGATAAACTCTTGGGTACCCCTAATTACAATATCCACTGTGGATGGAGATATAAGGTATTGAAAATTTCTGTCAGCACCAATGGTCTCCACAGGAACATTTGTTATGGTTCTTGTAAATTCTGGGGTTCCCGCTGGTGTTTGTTGACCGATGACAAATAACCAAAGTATTAGTGCCAATAAAATGGCAACTGCCTTTGTGCCCAGATTACTCCCGTAGATCTTCAAAACTTACCACCTCCAGGGCCATAGGTTTATACCTTCTTCCTCGGTATTTTTTAGTTCTAAGGATAACATCTCCTTTAGGGTCTTTTCATCTAAGTAACGGGTTAACTTACCATTTTTAGCAATGGATATAACTCCTGTTTCCTCAGACACAATAATAACCACGGCATCGCTTTGCTCACTTATTCCCAAAGCTGCCCTATGTCTAGTGCCTAGATCTTTACTTATATCACTGTTTTCACTCAATGGTAGATAGCAGGTGGCAGCCACTATCCTATTTCCCCTTATTATTGCTGCCCCATCGTGTAATGGTGTTTTTACTGTGAAAATATTGATAATCAGTTGTGATGATATAATACTATCCATCAATACCCCTGATTCAATATGTTCGTTAAGACCTGTTTCCCTTTCTATGACCACCAAAGCTCCCGTTTTACTTTTAGCTAAGGTTACTATGCCTCGAACTAAATCTGAAATAGCTTGGTCAAATTCCTTTGGGGCCAAAAAACGTGTGGATTTAAAAAATCTACCTCTACCAATTTGTTCCAGTGCCCTTCTGAGCTCTGGGTAGAAAATAATTGGCAAAGCAACAAGACCCACTGTCATTACCTGAGTAAGTAACCAGTTTGTGGTATTAAGACCCAACCAGCCGCTAATTACTGTGGCAGATAGTAATATAACTAGTCCCTTCAACAATTGAACAGCCCTTGTGCCTTTTATTAACATTATAATTTTATATAGTACAAATGCGATTATAGTGATGTCTATAATATCAATGATTCGAAAATGTGTAAAAACCTGGGTTATATATTGCCACATTTAAACCCCTCCACTTTTTTTACTGCTTATTATTATATTTACCCTTTTATTGATAAATAACTAATTTATAACTATTTCTACAAATATTCTTCATATTCCTTCATTTTATTTTGGGTTTTTAAAACATCTCCCACTTACTTAAAATATCTAAAAGGCTGTTGCAAAAGCAACAGCCTTTTAGATATAAAAATCCATTTCTTTTCTCCTTTGTTTACGATAGTGCATTGAAGTTAGTACTGCATCCATGGCAATTCCAAGCCATACTAACCAAAGTAACCAACCCACATAGGTTAGTGAAAAAATACCTGCCACAAAGATAAGAATTGCACAAAATCCTTTAATGGGTTGTTTGTTATAAAACTGTCCACTTGAGGGAATAAACAGTGACATGACAAAAGCCAAAATAGGTGAAGTATCAGGATATTCCCTTTTACTCATACTAACACCCCCATTTTAAATTAATTTCTTTTGCCAAATATTTGGTAAATAAGTGCTCCTAAAAAATTACCGAAAAACACAATTAGTATCCACATAATCCTTTCAGTGGAATCCTTAAAGGATTCTTCTGGGCGTCTTAAAACATCAAATATTGATACTACCCAAATAACAAAGAAAACCAATGGGAACAAAAAAAGAAAAGGTAAACACCCGATGCCAGCTCTCATGGAAAATCTCATCCTCTCAATATAAGTTTATTATACTTTTTCTATAAAATATGCCATTTCTCCTGCTTTTTCAGTAAATTTAATGGTGGTAAGTTTAAAGGGCAAACCCCTTTAGGTTTGCCCTTTAATTTAAGAAACTATTACAGTTCCTGTTTTCCCTTCTATACCTTCCTTTGCCTTTTCTAAAGAAGTTATAAGGGTTTTTCTCCCTGGTTTTGACTCCACAAATTTAAGTGCTGCCTTTACTTTTGGTAGCATGGACCCTGGGGCAAAGTGTCCTTCTTCTATATATCCCTTGGCCTCTTCGATGCTAATTAAGTCAAGATCCCTTTGGTTTGGGGTGTTAAAATTAATGGCTACTTTTTCAACGGCTGTGAGGATTATTAAATAATCTGCATCTAAAATCTCTGCTATTTTCTCAGATGCAAAGTCCTTATCAATAACTGCAGGGATCCCTTGTAGCTTACCATCCTTTTTAATTACCGGTACCCCACCACCACCTACGGTTATCACCACATGCCCTGCATCCACTAAGGTCTTAACAATGGGTGCTTCCACAACATCCACGGGTTCTGGGGATGCCACAACCCTTCTAAAACCCCTTCCTGCATCTTCTTTCATGGTGTAGCCTTTTTCTTCTACCATCTTTTTTGCTTCTTCCTCGGTGAAAAAAGATCCCACTGGTTTTGTTGGGTTTTGAAAGGCGGGGTCCTTTTCATCAACAATAACCTGGGTTACTAAAGATGCAATATGTTTGTTAATTCCCCTATTTCTCATCTCTTCTCGGATTGCTTGTTGCAAATGGTATCCTATATAGCCTTGGCTCATGGCCCCACATTCTGGAAATGGCATTACTTTAAAGTTTGGGTCGCCTTGGGCTGCTCCCTCATATGTTGCAACTATTTGCCCAACTTGAGGTCCATTTCCGTGGGCTATTACCACTTCGTGCCCCTCTTCTATCAAATCCACAATGGGCTTAGCTGTTGTTTTTGCGGTTATCAGCTGGCTTTCTGCACTGGTATCCTTAGGATTTCCTTGAAGGGCGTTCCCCCCTAGGGCTAAAACTATTCGACTTTTTTCTATTGCCATAACTCTTCAGTCTCCTTTATCTATAATGTTGCCACCATCACTGCTTTTATGGTGTGCATCCTATTTTCAGCTTCATCGAAAACCACTGAGTGCCTACTTCTAAATACTTCGTCAGTTACCTCCCTTATGTCTAAACCCATCTTTTCTCTGGCATCACTGGCCATCTTTGTTTCGAAGTCATGGAATGCTGGTAAGCAATGCATGAATATTACATCTGGGTTTTCTGTGGCTTTTAGCATATTTGTATCAACCCTAAATGGTGTAAGTAAATTTACACGGCTTTCCAACTGAGCTTCTTCCCCCATGGAAACCCAAACATCTGTGTACACCACATCAGCACCCTTTAGGCAGATGGGGTTATCTGATATTTCAATTACGGCACCGGTCTGTGCAGCCACTACATTTACCTTATCTATGATGCTTTGCTCTGGCCATAGTTCCTTTGGACCATAAGCCACAAAGTGCATACCCATTTTTGCACAGCCATACATCCATGCATATGACATGTTATTCCTTGTATCTCCAGTAAATATTACCTTTACTTTATTAAGGGGCTTAGCCACATGCTCTTCTATTGTCATAAGGTCTGCTAGGATTTGAGTGGGGTGATCAACATCTGTAAGACCATTCCACACAGGAACTCCTGAGTACTTTGCTAAATCCTCAACTACCTTTTGATCATATCCTCTGTATTCTATGCCATCATAATACCTTCCTAAAACCTTTGCACTATCTTCTAGGGATTCTTTTTTACCCATTTGGGAGCTGTTGGAATCTAAAAATGTCACATGGGCACCTTCATCCAATGCACCCACTTCAAAGGCGCATCTGGTTCTGGTGGATGTTTTTTCAAACAGTAGTACTATATTTTTACCTTCTAGTACATTGTTTTTAATACCTGCTCTTTTTTTCGCCTTTAAATCATGGGATAAATCCAGTAAATACCTAATTTCCTCTGGGGTAAAATCCATCAAGGTTAAAAAGCTTCTTCCTTTTAAATTAACTGGCATTTTTAATGACCTCCTCATATATATTTTTTTATATTTTTTCTCTAATTAACGGCATGGACATACATCTTGGACCACCACGGCCCCTTACCAGCTCTGCTCCTTCGATCTCTATGACTTCTATGCCCCTTTTTCTTAGGGTTTCATTGGTTATTTCGTTCCTGTCATATGTAATTACAACCCCTGGTGCTATGGCCAGTGTGTTAGTACTGTCATTCCATTGTTCTCTGGCAGCTGTTATCTCTGTGCCACCACCACTTTCTATGATTTCCACAGTAGGTACTTTCAATACTTCTTTTAGGGCATCCTCTAGGGTATTCATGGGGGTTATTTTAGGTGTATTTACCCCCTTTGTTAACATATATGTTTTTAGTATTTTGGCGACCCTTGGATAAATGGTGAACTGATCGTGGCTTAGCATGGTGAACACTGTGTCTAGATGCATATATGCACGGGTAAAGGGTATTTGAATCACCAACACTTTATTTATAGGTGTTTGTTCGAATATCCGTTGGGCTAAGGTCTCTATGGCTTGGGCAGATGTTCTTTCACTACATCCTATTGCCAACGAGTTTTCATTTAGTACTAGGATATCTCCCCCTTCGATACTGTGGTTTTCTTTATAGTTGTAATAGAGGGGTGTTCTTTCTTTTTCCCATAGGGGATGGTTATTATAAATATATTCTAAAAACATTGTTTCCCTATCCCTAGCTGGGGTTTTCATTTTATTTATACATAGCCCATTTCCTATGGTGGTTCCTGGATCCCTTGTAAAATACAGATTTGGTAGGGGATTGATGTAGAATGGATAATGACTTTTTACATAGTCAACTAGGCGAAAATCCCAGGTTAAATGGGGTACATCCTCTTTGTGTAAACCCTCTATGGCTGCCTTTACTACTTCCTTTGGATTCTTAGCCAAAAGATACTTTTGTATTTCTTCTTCTAGGCATGGATTTTCTAGGTTACAACTTTTAAGGACATCTGTGATAAAGCTTTTTTTAACCCCCTCATTTTTTAAAACATCTTCAAGTAACTCTTCGTAATAATAAATTTTGCATCCCCTCTCTTCCATGGTTTTAGCGAAGGCATCATGTTCATACCTTACCCTTTTTAGCCATGGAATGTCATCAAAGAGTAAATCCTCAAGGTATTGAGGTGTCAATCTTTCTAGCTCCTTTCCAGGACGATGTAACAATACTGCCTTTAGTTTCCCTATTTCAGAGGTAACGTCTAAGAAACCATTATTACTCAATTTTTCTCCCCCTCTCCTAAGTTTTGGTATTATATTTTACTATAATACATATATTAATAATTTGGAATATATTATCTTATTATTAATGTTCTGATAATTGGTTTTATTAAAATATCCCATTTTAGTAATTTACAATTGTCATTTTTTATGTGACCTTGATTTCTACTTTGAATGGGATATTTTTTATGTGCTATTATTATGTCTTTTAATTATACATAAGTGGGTAAAGATCAAATATCATCTCTTGCACACCATAAATTATAAACTGTTATAAAATAGTCTCCCCCAAGGCTGTGGCTATTAGCTCCACTGCCAGTTCAGCTGTTTTATTGCCTTGGTCTAAGATGGGGTTTACCTCCACCATATCAAGGGAAAGTAGTTTTTTGGCTTCAGCTATTAGCTCCATGGCTAGGTGAGCTTCTCTATAATCCAATCCACCCCTAACCCGTGTACCCACACCAGGGGCTTCCATGGGATCCATGACATCTAGGTCAAAACTTACATGAAAACCTTCTGTGTCCTTGGTGACTATTTTCAGGGCCTCATCCATTACATGTTTCATACCCAGTCTATCAACTTCATGCATGGTGAAGGCTGTAATACCACTTTTTTTGATCATTTCCCTCTCTAATTTGTCCACATCCCTTAAACCTATGACCACAACATCCTCGGGCTTTACTTTGCCCACATATCCACCGATGTTTGTTAATTCTGGGGCACCATAACCCAAAGCAACAGCCAAAGGCATGCCATGGATGTTTCCTGATGGTGTTGTTTCAGCAGTGTTAAAATCTCCATGGGCATCAAACCAAATGAGTCCCATGCGTTTAACCCTTTGGCTTACACCTGCAATGCTTCCTATGGCGATGGCATGATCTCCACCTAGTATAAGGGGACGGTATCCATCATCTATGGCCTTTGCCACTTGGGTGGCTAACACTTCATTTACCTCTTGGATAACATCTAGATACTTTAAACTTTGGTTTGTAATCCTACGAGATTCTGGTGGAGGAACGAATATATCACCTATATCTCTAACATTACTTGTCAGGCTAAGTAGCCTTTTTTTCAGTCCAGCATAGCGTATGGCACTAGGTCCCATATCTACACCCCTACGATTGGCCCCTAAATCTAAAGGCACGCCTATAACTTGAATTTGTTGCTCCATCCGCTTTGGCTCCTCCTCGTCGCTAATTAATGTATTTTTTATGGATATAAGGTGAGGTCATTGCCTGTAATAGGCTTCCATAGCTAGGTATAAATTCTACCTTGTCACCCACCTTCAGATTATTAGCTTTGGTAACATCTATGATTAGATGATCACTACTTCCCCCTAGGATTTCCATATGGGGGTTAATTGGTTCTAAGTTTAGATCAATATCCTGTCTGCCTATGGCCACAATGGCCCTAGTATGTGTACCCTTATCCTCGAAGGTTGGAGAGTTACCAAAGGCATCTTGACCTATTTTTCCTATGGGTATTGACGGCTTTTCCTTTAATTCCACTATCTCTCCCACCACTTTAAAAGCATCTAAGTGAGTATCTTTTATATGCCCTCTATCTATGGTTTCTCTGCCCAAAAATAAACTTTCTCCTAAGCGTAGGTGATTTATACCTTCAGGGATTGTTCTATCCAAAACTAAGTTTATGGAGCTGGAGTTACCCCCTGAAATAATTCTTAACTTAGGACCCTTTTGTTCAAGTGTATTTTTAAGGTGCAAAAGCATCCCCAAATTCTCTGTGGTTGGTATTACTCCTCCATAACAGGTAAGGTTTACACCTAGGCCAACCATTTCTATGTTGGATAGTTTATCCACCTGTTCTTTAATACTTTCTATTTCACTGGGCCAAATTCCTTCTCTTAAATCACCTAAATCCACCATAATTATTATATTATGAATTTTATTTTGTTTTATTGCTTCTTGATTTAACACCTTTATGGTGGAAATTTCAGAGTTCAGGCTTGTATCGCAATATCTTACCACATCTGCCCCTTGAGATTGCATGGGGATACGTAATAGTAAGGTCTTAATTTTATCTTGAAAATGTTCTTTGAGCTTGATTATATTTTCAATCCTTGAGTCTGCAAGCTCTTGGAAACCACTGTCAACTAGAGCTTTTGCCACATTTAAATCTGCACATGTAACCTTTGTGACGGCACAGGGGTTTATCCCCACTGCACTACATTTTTCTAGGATCAATTTACTGTTTTCCCTTATTTTCTCTAAGTCAATTATTATCTGTGGATACATTTTTACACCACCTAAACATCCATACTTTCCCTCATTAGTTTAATACTCTCCTGGGGGAACTTAACTGCCAATGCCCCCAATACTGCCATATTATAATTTTTATCTATTAATACTTTGGCATTTTCCTTAGGAAGAAGTAAATCTCCCTTTATGTTCCTCTTTACTTTTTCAAGAATATCTTTCCCACCTTCAAGGCGTGTCAGTGCCCCCCCTGTACCGATTATCCATTTTACTTGGGTTAGGTCTTTTCCCTCAACTATTTTGTACCTTCCTGTTGGTCCATATAACACTTTAACTTTTCCCACATGCCTGTGTACAGCAGTTTCCACAGCTACTTGGGTTAGCAATGTGGATAATTCACGCTCTCTTTGGGTTTTAGGTATGGGTTTTATATAGTCCTTAAGATTTTTGGGTTCAATTTGCAATTTTGTTGCTAATTTTTCTTCACCCACTAAATTTATAATATTTTCACTGTTGACATAAACACCTAAATCCCCTTCCACAGTTCTTTTTTCTCTGGGTTCTGGGGATGTTAAAAACTTATTCATTTCATCACTACCATCGGTTACAGAATGGACATCGGTGGTTGCACCACCCACATCGATAACCATTAAATCCTCTAGATTACTATTTAAAACCATGGCTGCCTTCATCACAGCTCCAGGGGTAGGGATTATGGTCCCTGTCACTAGGTTTCTTATTTTTTCCATGCCAGGACCCTTTATAATATGTTCTTCAAAGACCTGTTGAATAACTTCCCTAGCTGGCCCTACATTTAATTGATCTATCTTTGGGTACACATTCTCGATGGTTACCATGGATTTTCCATTATTTAAAAATAAGTCCTTTATCCTTTGGGAAAGCTTTATATTTCCCCCATAAATAAAGGGAATATCCAAAGGAATAGCCGCAAGTTTTTTTGCGTTTTCATATATGATGTCCTCTTCACCATAGTCAACTCCCCCAGCTAATAAGATTATATTGGGGTTAATTTTTAGGACATCTTCCATATCCATATCCTTCAATAGACCAGCTGTTATGCCTTTGATCACAGCTCCAGCCCCAAGGGCTGCTTCCTTTGCCGCCCTCACTGTCATGTCATAGACAAGACCATGAACTGTCATTTTTAATCCCCCAGCGGCTGAACTTGTGGCAAACATTTCTTCATAGATAACCTTTTTCACCCCTAGATTATTGGCCAAATCATCAAGGGCCATTTGTAAACCCACTGTTACATCACCTTCTAAAACAGTGGTGGGCCCTTGACCTTGACCTATAAAAATGGGATTGGGGGAGTTTAGGTTAGAAAATCCGTTAACCACTGTGGTGGTGCTTCCAATCTCAGTTACAATTACATCTATTTTCATTATTTATCTCCCCCTTATAATATTATTTTTCTTTGATTTCCCTTCTTCGCTTAACTAAGAAGCTAGCCACATCAATTCCTTTTGTACCCCTACCAAATCCTGCATCCATACCTTCTTCCACAGCCATGTCATTGACAACTTGGGTACCACCTGCTAGGAGTATAACATTTTCACGGATTCCCTTTTCCTTACAAAGTTCATGGAGCCTCTTCATGTTTATTCTATGGATATCTGCATGGCTTATGATTGTGGATATCAAAATGGCATCTGCCCCTATTTCAATGGCAGCATCCACAGCTTTAGATACTGGCACTGACGTTCCTAAGTAGTGACATTCAATTCCAAAGCCTTCTATTCCACCGTGTTTGATATCGATTATCTCCCTCATGCCAACGGAGTGTTCATCTTCTCCCACTGTGGCAGCGACGATTTTCATAGGATTCTTCTTGATGTCTTCCCTGATTTCTTCATCAGATAATCTAGGGATTTCTTTAGGTATATTTAAAGTGGTAGGATCTATGGCTACCTCAAGGCGTCCTTTGATCTCAACCATTGTCCCTTCCACAGGATGTAATACCATTTTATTTATGGCTTCTATATCCGTAAGGCCCATTTTTTTAGCCATTTCGATGGCTGCATATTCAGCCACCCTTGGGGCTGATGGAATGAATAGGTTCATACTGACAACACCATCGGCATACCATTCCACTTCTGGGGTTAAAAGTCCTGCTTTTCTATGTTCAGCTTTAGCTGCCATTCTTTTTTGAGCGTTATCCTCTTCATCGAGTTCATCTATATACTCAATTTTTTCTGGGTTACATAGGGTGCAACCTTGGATGGGATCACATGGGTTTTTGTGTTCAACTGGTATATTATTTAAACCAAAATGGTGGCATACTGGGGCAAAATAGTCTGATTCCCGCTCAAAAATGGTGCCATTTCCAATCCCTTGATCTGACTTTCTTACTATTCCATCACCGTTTCTTTGGGGGTAATATCCACTATCCACAAAGAAGCCCTGTTCCACAGCTTTGAAATAGCCCCCAACGGCAATGATCTCTTCTAAGAAAAGGATTGCCCTTTCCTTTAGCTCCCTGGCTTTTTCCCTTAATGGACCATCTTCTTTAAGTTCGATATAGTCCATAATTCCATCAAGGCCAATAAGGGTTTGTTTTGCGGTATTCACTGCATGGATACTGTTGTAATGCCATGGTACATTCCTGCCTTCATCGGGGGTGATGGTGCTTTGGATGTCCACCGATGTCAACCTTGAAATCATAAGGTTTAAGGTGTGACTTACTGTGGCCTCACGGGTACAGCTTTCCATGTATTTTGTATTCATTTGTGCTCTCATTTTATATTCAGAGAAGAAATCCCTTAGGGCTACGGCATAGGGTAAATCCAATGCCATACATGGTGCAGGGGTTGCAGTGGGTGGTACCGTTGAAAGTGAGATATTCTCCTTTTTCATACCTGACTTAGTGGAGAACAATGAGTTTATTCCATGCTGAACCATAAGCTCAGGCATTACCTTCCAAGCTTCACGGGCTGTGGCATTGGCATTGTGGGCGCCATCGATTTGCATCATATCCACAGAGGCCATTAATTTTTTAGCAACCGCTGCATCCACAAATGATCTAAGCATATTTACATTTCTATATAAAACATTGTATTGAGGGTCTTGGTGTGCTCCATTTATGCCCTCTTCAGCAAAGAGCACAGCTATATCTGGACCTGCCACTCCACTGACATAGGAGTGAAGGTTTATGGGGCGACCCACTTCATCTTCGATCATATCCAATGCTTTACGGCTAGCCCTTATTTGTTTCCGGGTTATTGGTACACCACCAATTCCCTCGGGGGTACCTTCTATTAAACCATCATAGTGGCTTTGCCCAGCAGTACGAATAACCATTATATGGTCAGCTCCGTGCCATGCAGCCATCCTCATTCTACGTATATCGTCTTCGAACCTACCTGAAGCTATTTCTGATGTGATTACACATTCAGGCTGAGGGTCTATATCACCAAAGTATTTAGATGCTGGTAATCCAATGCTGTTTTTTAAGGGTTCAGATATTTGCTTGTAGGTGAATGGTCCCATTTGGGTGGGCTGTTCAACTTTTTTTCTCCAAGTCCAACCCTTTCTTCTGGGTCTGTAGCTTTCTAAATCCTTTAGGACTTCTTCCACATCGATTTTTTTATTGATATCTAGCTCCATTACTTGCCACCTCCAAACATTGCTTTTGCATCATCCCAAAGGTTTTCCTCATCGATTAATCTTTGGCCTGCTTCCTTATAATCTACCCCAAGTTTTTCAGCTATTTTTAGAACAACATGCCCTGCGCCTTTTCCTATTAATCCATGTTCCACACAACGGTCTACGATCACCTTACAATCCATACTGTTAAAACCCATCCTTAGTAATACACTTCTTTCCACCGCTGGGGATGTATGAGTATGTGCAAGGTCAATCATTGGTGTGGTAATTTGGTCTAATAAATCCCAAAATTTTTGTTTAAGCTGTTCGTCCGTTAGATCCTTTAGATGCTCTCTCTTATCTAGGTAGTTATCAACTCTGTCCATAATTTTTTACTCCTTCCCTATTAAAAGATTTTTGATGTTATCCAAGCTGGTATTCAGTTCATCCTTTAGGAATTGCCAGTCTATTTCAGTAAATTTTTCTATTTCAAACTGACTTTTTACATTTTTTAAGTAAGTAGCCCTTAGCTTATCCACAGGAAATTCTGATACAGCCAGTAGGCTCGGGTGTTCAGGTAGTATTATAGACTTACCTGGAACACTGTCTTTTGGATTACCTATAAAAACATTTATACCGTTTGCTTTAGCGAAAGCCAGTTGGGCATTTAAGTGTTTTCCTGCACCTGTGTATTCAGTCTCTTGAACTACTATTATCTGATCTTCATCCATCTCCAAGGCTAAGGGTATGGCAGCGGCTAAGGATGTATTGCCTGCAGGTCCTCTCTCTAAACCTTCCAATACAGCCAGCATCTCTGTAACATAAAAGGCTTCTCCTTGGGTTATGGTAACATATCTATCCATATACCTTAATGGCCTTGCTGCATTTTTCGGTACATCAGCCCTGTCTGGCCATGTGGCAAAGGGAACGCCAAATCCAGTATGCCCTGTGGTGAAAGACTTTTTATTAAAGTCATTATCACTGGCCATATGTAGCCCTTGTAGGTCTATACTTGCGCCAATAATCTCTGTATCAATACAACCTGCTCTCTTAAGTCCCCGAGCTGTACCTGTTAGGTTACCTCCCCCAGCGTGTGTTACCACAACCTTATCAGGTTTCCTCCCAGTCCTTTCTTGTACTTGTTCAGAGAGTTCTATACCTAATGTCTCTATTCCTGCGATTCCAAAGGGTGTATATAAAGATGCATTAAAATAACCTGTTTCTTCTAATGTCCGTAAAAATACGTAAAATAACTCTGGGCCCACTGAAAGCTGAAGAACTTCGCTTCCATATGCTTCACAGGCCCTACCCTTTTCCATGATTTCAGGCTGGTATACTCCTTTACTATCAAAGGCCTCTTGTACAATTATGCTATCTAATCCTTGCATTGCCGCCTGGGATGCCACGGCAGCACCATAGTTACCACTGGTTGCTGCAATTACTCCTTTGTACCCATGCTGTTTTGCATGGTATACAGAGATTGCTGCCCTGCGAGCTTTAAAACTTCCAGATGGGTTAGCTGATTCGTCCTTTAAAAATATTCTTGCACCTTTTCCTTTGCCAGCTAGTTTTCTTACTAGTTTCGTAATATTTTTAAGCTCATAAAGGGGGGTGTTCCCTACTCCTTGCTCCCTTTGAATTTCCCTTATCTTTTCAATGGTATAGCCTCCGTATGACATCATGCTTTTATAATCAAAGGCAAGGTCTGTTAATTGAAACTGGCTATAGTCCATTCCTATGGCTTTTTTCATTATTTCATTTTTACGATCCATTACACTTTGATAGCTATTATCCATTTTGCTCACCTGTGTTCATAAAGTTTTTTAAGCCTTCCCTAACCTTAAAAAGTTCTGGTACAATATCCCCAAAATCATGGGAGTAACGGGGATTATCACTGGTTAGCTTCCCCTTTAATTCCCTATTTAGTACTGTCTTGATGGTGACTTCCTCCCCTATGGTACCATCTTGTGTAAGAAATCCTTTTACCTTCATCAGTAGTGGAGTGTTCTTTGTATCTTCAGGTACTTGAGGGGCCCTTTGCTCTTTTGTTAGAACTTCTTTGGTGATTTCCACATATGTTCCCTTAGGGATTATGGTCATACTAATCATCTCCTAGTTTTTTAACAGTTTCTTGATATCCCCTAAAATCGCTGCGGGTACTGGTAACTCAGCCATATTTGTTAACCCTGGGGCAGCATTTATCACATTGGCAATGGAGTTTACCGCCATGGCTATTGTTCCAATTCCACCTGGTATTTCAGGTTTTATAGCCATATTTACATTGGGTGTTCCTATTATATTGATATAATCACCTGTGTCAACACCTTCAAGCTCAGGGAGTACCTGCTGAGGGTGTTCCAAGGTTATAAGTGTCTTTCCATCTTTGATACCATAGGCTATATGTTTACATCCTGCCACCATCCCTGGTTGTACTTCCACATACTTGGTTTTTCTGTATGTGTTTGATACAATGGGCTCCTTTGTTTCTTTTATCTCATCTAACTCCCAACCCAAGGCTTTAGCAATAAGACCCATGGATTCTTGGAAACCAACGTGACCCACTATATAGCCTTCACTTATTCCTTTATTGAACTCTTCCACCGTTGTACCTACACCTTGGGTTTTCATAACTGTTGGGCCAAAGGGTGAAAGGTCATTTATCCTTGCGGCTTCGATTCTATCTACATCGGTACAAACACCTGTCAAAGCAATTATGAGGGTATCTAATACAAAACCTGGATTAATACCTGTACCCAGTACTGTTACTCCATTTTCCTTAGCTAATTTATCTATTTCATTTGCCAGTTCAGGCTGCTGTTGTTGTGGATATGCCATTTCCTCTGCTATACAGATAACATTTTTCTTATGCTCTAAGGCCAGCTTAATCTGTGGGAATACTTCTTGGGTGAAAGACCCAGTAGCTATTATAACTAAGTCTGCATCCATGGATAGTACTTTTCGAGGGTCATTGTTGATTATTACTTCTTCTGATTGACCAGAGAAAATCTCCCCCAACCCTTTTCCCACTTTGTTTGGGTCTAAATCAATGGCACCAACGGAAAGAATTCCTTCTTTCTTAGCCACCAGTTCAGCCATACCTCCACCCATAGCTCCTAATCCCCAATGAATCACTTTAACCGACATTTATATCCGCTCCTTCGCAGTTTATTCAAGGATATATTTAGCAATAATCATGCCACATCTTTATTATGTTCAAACTTCCCCCTTTTAGACTTAATCATCCATTTTTTTGTATTTTCCCCCACAAAAAAAACACCCGTTGCCGCAAAATCCTTTGCGCAAGGGTGCAAAATATTTTTCACTATATGTTATATTTCTTAAGTTTGTATTGTAAATTTTGACGGGAAATTCCTAAAACCTCTGCGGTTTTTGTGATGTTTCTATTACATTCATAGTACTTTTCTTTTATGGTCTTTATTTCAAGATCGTTTATCAGTTCAGGTAGTGTGGTGGCCTTGGGCTGATGAATTATCTTTTGCTGTAGGTAAGAGGGTAAGTTGTCTGATTCTATTACTCCTGATTCGGGTAGAAAGTTTATGGCACCTTCGATAACATGCTGTAATTCCCTAACATTACCTGGCCATTTATAGTTAAAGAATATCTCTTGGACCTCTTTTGATATACCGATGTGGTGGATGCCAAATTGCCTTTTGTATTTTTCAATAAAATGCTTAGTAAGTATAGGAATATCACCCCGCCTTTCCCTCAAGGGAGGGAGCTCAATATTCACAACAGCAAGGCGGTAGTATAAATCTTGCCTGATTAAATTATTACTAATGCTTTCCATGGGCTCTGTATTGGTGGTGGCTATTATTCTCACATCCACAGGGATCTCCTTTGTTCCACCCAAGGGCCTTACTTTGCCATCTTGGAGTACCCTAAGTAATTTAGCTTGTAGGTCTAAACCCATGGAGTTTATTTCATCAAGGAGCAGTGTTCCCCCATCTGCCTGTTGTAAAAGCCCGGGTCTATCCACAGCCCCTGTAAAACTACCCTTTACTGTGCCAAATATTATTCCTTCTAATAAGGATTCGGGAAGGGCTGCGCAGTTTTGTGCTATAAAAGGCTTTTTAGATCTTGGGCTTTGATGGTGAATACTTTGGGCAAAAAGTTCTTTTCCTGTCCCCGTTTCTCCATATATGAGAATGGATGAGTCTGTACGGGCTGCCCTTTTACCATAATCAATGATTCTCTTAAGTTTTTCACTTTCTCCGATTATGTCTGTAAAGGTAAAATTCTTGGTTGCTTCCTTGGATTCCTTGGGTGTGTATAGTTGTCTTTGAAGATCCACTATTTTTTCTGCCAGGTCTTGAAGTCTAGTTACGTTTTTAGCTATTTCCAATACCCCCATGAACTTACCATCACTGAAAAGGGGTACAGTGGAGTTGATGGTTGTGATTCTTCTTCCTTGGTAGTTAGTATATGATTGAACTTTGTCATAGATGGGTTTTTGGGTTTTAAGGACTTTATGGATGGTACTGGTTTCAGGGGTTAAGGAAGGAAACATTGCCAAGACGTCTTTATTAAGCACTTGATAGTCCTCTAAGCCCTCCAATTGGCCCATGGTGGGATTATAGAAAATGGTCTCACCATTTGTGTCCACTATATGAATCCCTTCGTCAATGGAGTTTAAAATGCTTTTGAAGTTATGTTTAATGATGTCATCCATTGAGGATCCTTGGGTATATATTGTGAGAATTTTGTTTTGGTCAAGCTGGTAGTTATAGTGGTTGTATTTATTTAATTGCTTTGGGGGTATCTGTTTGAATGCTTCTGAGGTGTATATGCTATTGCCGTTGTGGTCCCTTAGGGTAAAGGGTAATTGCTGTAAGATTTCATTGTAGATCATATTTTCACCTCCAGCTTAAATTATAGCTGAATTGTGAATTTTTGTATAGATAAGCTTTAATGTTTAACTCTTTTGGTTTTTTGGAGTTTTTTCTGCCCCTTATCTTTAACCATTATTGTTATGTACAACACCACTGGCATTATAAATAAAAGAGGTATAGAAGCATAAAAATATGGCACTATGTTATTGCCAATGATATCAAACCGTGGAAATAAAAAGGGCATAGATATACCCAATAGTATTCCTATGGGTAAAGAAACTGCCTTTAATTCTCCTATGCCAAAAAACTCTTTAGTTATCTGACATATTACATAATATGTAATTAAGAATTTTAAGAAGGTGGTGGCATAAAAAATAGCTATAAAAATAGAGTCAAGCCTTTCTATGACATCAGCTATCTCTATCACTCTTATGGTGCTAAAGGGTGGGAATGCTAAGACCTTTAGGAAGTCTTCACTGAAAGTTGCCACTGAAGCTATGCTCCTATAGCCTAAAAACAAGCTTCCTAAAAAAATAGCTAAATATGAGCTTTTAATAAAGCTTGCCTTTGGATTTGATTTGTCAAAGGGGATATAAGGATAAAAAAATATTATGGGAAGTATTTGAGCATATGGAAAATTCATGTTTGGTATGGCCCCAGCTAAAACTGGCTTTATTCCTTCAGACATCACTGGTAAAAGGTTTATTATCTCTTTTTTTGGGAGAGCTAATGTGAATAAAATAGTAAAAAGGATCGCTAATATAGGTACCACAAATTCGGAAAATCTAGCTAGTGTTTCTACCCCTAGTTTTACTGCGTAAATTGCAGGTATAAGTAAAAAAAACAACAAATACATACCCTGGTGTTTCAGGCATTGTAACCTTGCCGAAATAAAATACATCGGAAAGTACCAGTACTGCCAGAACATACAAAAACAGAAAATAGTAGAGGTTTGCCAATAGACCAATTCCCCTACCCCAGTATCTGATGATTATATTAGTCATTGTTACCCTAGGTTTTAAGGAAAGGGGTAATATATGTAAGAATACTACTATATATCCAATTACAGATGCTATGAAGTTTGATATCCATACATCCTTTCCCGCTTCTATCAAACCTGGCATGTATAAAATTGCCGCCCCACCCAGTTGGGCTAGGGTAAGAAAAAATAATTGCCTAATTGAAATTATTTCTTTAGGGTTTTTAGTAGACATAAGGTACCCTCCTTCACCTATATATTGTGATAATATTAGAAAAAAATACAAAAAATAAGTTAAAGGGGGTATTATATGCAAAGGTCTCTTTTTAGCTATCTAAAAGAAGTTTTAAAATTAGCTAGCCCTAATAAAAGTAAAATTAAAACCTATGATAATAAGGATGATGATTCAAAAAAGCAATTAGATATACTAAGTAATAGCTTGGATAAAAATCTTTCGAAGATAAAAGCTTATCTTTCAGATAGTGATGATGTTATATATAGGGATTTTTCCCTTTCCACTTCACCTCAACTAAAGGGTTCAGTGATTTATATAGAAAGTCTAGTAGATCGTGATAGGCTAGAGTCTTCTGTCCTCAGACCTTTATCTGTGACATCGCCAAAACATATGGCAAGTGATCATACCCAAGTCCCATTTTCCCTAGAAGCTTTATTGGCATCAACTTTAACCAACGCAAATATTAACTATCACTTTTCCCTTAAACAGTCAGTTTCTGCAATTTTAGCTGGAGAGGGTATAGTCATAATAGAGGGTTTTTCTAAAGGTATAGAAGTTAACATTAGTAAAGGTCCAAGTAAAACCTTTGCTGACCCAAAAACTGAAAAGGTTGTGAAGGGTCCACAACAGGGTTTTGTGGAAGATTTGGCAGTGAATATGTCTATGATTAGAGCTAGACTTAAGACCCCTAATCTGGTGGTAAGGTCCATGGCCCTAGGTAGAGAGTCTAATACACAAATAAGGATAGTATACCTAAAAAATGTAGCTGACCTTGATATTGTTGATGAGTTGATTACAAGACTAAAAAGAATTGATGTGGATGGTATAGTTGGTTCTTCATACATTGAAGAATATATTAATGATTCTCCAATGAATTTATTTCAAACCACATTTTATACTGAAAGACCAGATAGAATCCAATCCATGCTTTTAGAGGGAAGGATAGCCATAGTTTCTGACGGGACTCCTTTTGTCAATGTTGTACCAGCTGTTATTTCTGATTTTTTTATCACCACTGAGGATTACTATGTGAATTATTATTTTGCAAGCTTTAATAGGTTGCTGGGTTATTTTGGGGCAATAGTGGTAATGTTTTTACCACCCTTTTACATTGCCGTTGTTACTTACCATCAAGAAATGATTCCCACGGCATTGGCCCTTACAATTGCAGGTACCAGGGCTGGGGTACCTTACCCCGCCTTTGCTGAGGCACTTTTTATGGAAATCTCCTTTGAAGCATTGAGGGAAGCAGGAACACGCTTGCCTACACATATTGGTCAAGCTGTTAGTATTGTAGGTGCACTGATAATTGGCCAGGCAGCAGTTGAAGCAGGGCTTGTCTCTCCACCTGTGGTGATAGTGGTGGCAACCACAGCCATTTTTTCCTTTACCATGCCTTACAATAACCTTGTGTTAAGCCTTAGACTAACAAGGTTTGTGAATATGACTTTAGCTGCTATACTAGGCTTTTATGGCATTATGACTGGAGCTTTAATGATATTGTTAACCCTTATTTCCCTAAGGTCCTTCGGTGTTCCCTTTATGACACCCTTCGCTCCTTTAAATCCTAACAATTTAAAGGATTCCTTCCTGAGATTTCCTCAATGGGCCCTAAGAAAAAGATCTGCCCATGTTGTTAAGGAAAATATTACAAAAAAAGCTGACAATTTAAAGCCACAACCCCCACAGAGAAAAAATAAGGAGGAATAGTATGAAAAAACATCTTGTTTTCTTTCTTATGTTACTTATACTCAGTTCTATGACCACATCTTGTTGGAGTCGTAGGGAGATAGAAGACTTAGGTTTTGTAATGGGTATTGGTGTTTCAAAGACCCATGATGGACTATACAGTATGGTGGTTCAGTTTGCTAACCCAGGTGCCATTGTTGCAGAAAACCCAGATCAAAGGGATATCTACACAATTATGAAAGCTGATGGGCTTAGTATTTTTGATGCCTTGAGAAACCTTTCAATGGTGGCTGGCAGAAGGCTTTTTTTGTCACATATACAAGTAATGATTATAGACGAAAATATAGCTAAAGAAGGAATAAGTGAGTTTTTAGGCTTTCTTCTACAGGATATGGAAGTGAGGCTAGAGCAAGAGGTTTTTGTAAGCAAGATACCCCCAGAAGAGATTTTTGAAACACCAAATACCCTAGGGATTATTCCTGCAATGGCTTTACATGCAATTGCACTAAACCAAGGTGTAAATTCTAAGATATATGTGGCTGATTTACATGAAGCCTTAGAGGCTATACATAATCCTGTTATGAATTTTGTTACAGGTGTTGTGGAGATTATGCCTGCCCCCACTTCCCTTGAGATGGATTTTTTAAATATCACCAAAATTGCTGTGTTTGACCATGATAAGCTTGTGGGTTATTTACATCATGAAGATGGGCAAGCATATAATTTTATCACCGATAATTTTACCAATGCACCTATTGTATTTGACAATAATAGTGCTAATGAAAAAATCACAATCGAGGTGCTAGAGTCAAGGACAAACATAACCCCTAGTTATTCCAATGGCAAAGTAGGTTTTCATATTGATGTTACAACAAAGGGAAACTTGGCAGAACGTACCCCTAGAAATGAAATGGCTGATGAGTTAATTATTGAAGAGTTAAATAAACAGTTTTCTAAGGTTTTACAGGATAAAATTAGCAAAGGTATTCTAACAGCTCAAAGGGAATTTGAAGTAGATTATTTTAATTTAAGTGGACATTTTTCTCGCAAATATCCTAGGGAATACTCAAAATTAAAAACTGACTGGAACAAGCATTTTTCCAATGCAGATATCACTGTATCCATTAATACTTCTATCATCCATGAAGCCCTTGGGACCCTAGGAGGTAGTAGGTAATTGAATATAGTGCTTGTATTATTGGTTACAGTTGTGCTAGTGTTGGATTTTGCCACTGTTAATAAAGATGATAAAAGGGCTGTGTTTGTCTATATTGGGATTGTTTTCTTGATTATATTTGTCTCTCTTTTGGATAAGTTAGATGCCCTTCCTGTAAGTCCCATAGAAATTTTTATCGAGTTTATGACACCAGTTATTGACTTAGTGGATAATCTTTTAAAATAACAGATAATAAAATTAAATCCCCTTACATAAACTACTAAAAGTAAAGTGAAAGGGGATCTTTTTATGAGTAGACATTATTTTATTGATGCTAAGAGAACAATACCTCGCTTTTACATAGTCATCTTTTCAGTTGTTCTTATTTTCTCTGTGGTCATGGGATCTTCCATTTTAGTGGATAGTTTTGTACCAACCACTGGTGACTTAAATAACCGTATTAAAATAGCAGTGGATGCAGGGCATGGTGGTTATGACCCAGATGTTAGGCTTCCCGATGTGGAGGAAAAAGAAATTAACCTAGCCATTGCCCTAAAGCTTAAAGAAGTTTTGACTTTAAAT
>CAYYRM010000014.1:15137-23512 GCA_964474005.1 uncultured Eubacteriales bacterium | reverse complement strand
CATTTAATAGAACAAAATTTTCAGAGTCAAAGGAAAACTGGAAAATACTCGTTCAAATAGAACCAGGAAACCCTTTCTCCACTTATTATCTAAGTTTAATAGAAAAAATCACTGGTAATACCAAGGATTTTGAAAGGTTGGCATATCAGATTAAGGTGCCATATAATTCTTTATTAGAAATTATTAAGCTAGTATCTGAGTCAAACTTAAAAGATGAAGAAATTGATAAGTATCGTGAAGATAACTCATTGTTTTCTTCAATTGTATGGGCCCTTTACAAAGGGGATGTAACCCTAAAAGAACCTTTGATTGACCTCATGATTAGCCTAAACGATGGAAAATACATTGGCGCTGTGGTGGATTATTGTTATGATACAAAACAAAAATACAACAACAGAAATTATGCATTTAAAAGCTTACTTAAGGCAGGATATAACTTTTCTGCTGAAGAGTTTTGGAAGACACAAGTTTTTCGCAATCAGGAAAAGTGGACAGATAACCAAAAAAAGGTCTTAATAAATGCCATAGAACAGCTTCAAAATAAGGGAGAGTTAACACAAGTATATACTGCTCAAGTACTGTGGAATGACTATGTAAATAAGGTAAATCCAATAATTAAAAGTGTAGATACATGGACAAAGGCTCTGGTTGGTTTTGTGGTCAGGGAAACTAATTTAGATAGCCAGCTCTTCCAAGAAGGAAGTACAACAGACAAAAAAATCCGCGAGAAAATCAACAGAATAAAAAAAGTAATTTATAATAATCTCTAAAAAAAAGGCCATTTTATGGTCTTTTTTTCGTGGGATCATATAAAGTGAGAGTCTAACACAAAAAACTCCACAGCCTTAGCATAACAAATCAAAAATTAAATTTCTCTTAACATATTTCGTTATGCGAGATTTATGCTATAATTATAGCGCGAAGAAAAATAGTGGGGTGAATCCATGTCGAACAATGTTATGGCAGAACAAGATGTAATACACAATGTAAAATGTAACACCAAAAACGGAATCTATTCAGTATTGGGGATGAATTTAGTAACACCATTTATTGGTTTTTTAGCCAAAAGCCTAGGTGCTGACGCCTATCAGATTGCTCTGTTAAGCTCAGTGCCAGCACTAATGTCTGTTATTTCAATGATACCTGGGGGGATATTGGTTGATAGGTTTCAACAAAAAAAAGCAATAACAGGTTTTTTTATTTTATTCGCTAGGTTTTTCTTTTTATTACTGGCACTGACCCCAAGCCTTCCAGCGAGCATAAGGGTTTCTTTTCTTGTATTAATCTATGGACTGATGAATTTCCCGGGAGGCATATCTGGTGTGGCATGGCAATCCTTTATTTCCACAGCGATTCCAGCCCAAAGAAGGGCCCAGGCCTTTGCTTCTAGGAATAAAATCACATCCATTTGTGGGATGATTATGACTCTATTTGCTGGGCAAATACTTAGAATGTATAATAACAACACTGGGCTGTTTAAATACCTGAGTACAAAATTCAACGTAAAGTTATCCTCTGAAATACAGATTTACCAAGTTTTTTTTGGAATAGCCTTCGTTTTTGCACTAATAGAAGTTTACTATCACATGCAAATGAAAGAACCATATAATAATATCGAAAAAAATGAAGACAAGTTATCCTTTAAAAAAATAATTACAAGTATACTGGATATCTTCACACATAAGCCATTTTTACTATTTGGCCTTTGTTCATTGCTATTTCATTTTGGATGGCAGATGGGTTGGCCACTTTTCACCATTTATCAAATTGACTATTTAAATGCCGATGGTACTTGGATAAGCTATATATCAGTGACAGGGAGCTTGGCAGCGTTTATTACTTACCCAATTTGGAGCAAGGTGGTGGGAAAAAAAGGTAATAACTTTACTGTTGTAATCGCAACATATGGCATAGCCATGTCTCCATTTTTATACCTAGTTTCTTGGAATCTGTATGTATTACTTTTTGTTAATTTCTTTATGGGTGCTGCGGTGGCAGGTATAAATCTAGTATTATTTAATACACTATTAGAAGTTGTCCCTGAGGAGAACAAAACCCTATGTATTGCCATATACAGTACAGTCATAAGTATTTCTGCGATATTTTCTCCCATGGTTGGGGCTTATATATATAAAACCTTCAGCAGTATAGGAATTGCCCTTATTGTGGCAGGATGTTTTAGGCTTTTTGGTTCAACTACATTTTTATTAAGATACAGATATTTAAGCAAGGTAAAAGGTGAGTCGTCGACTTTCATTTCAGCTTAAGCAAAAAATGTCAAAAAAAGAAGGAAAATATAATAAAATGCAGAAATATATAGGATAAGTAATTTTTAAGGAGGTTACCAAGATGTTAAAAACTAAAGAAGTAATAGGACTACCTGTGTTAAATCTGAATGATGGCAATCAAATAGGTAAGATAAAGGATATTTATTTTGATGGCTTAAATAAAAAAGTGGTTTATCTAGAAATCAGCGAGAAAACAGGATTGTTTAAAAAGACTGAGAGCTTTTTATCCTTAGAAAAAATTCACAGCATAGGGAAAAACGCAGTTACAGTTGAAAAGCTTGATTTCTCCACAGAAATACCCAAAGAGTTAGGTGAGTTTAAATATAGTAATTTGATTGGTAGGAATGTTATTTATGAGAATGGATCCATATTAGGAAAGGTTACGGAGGTTAATTTTAATTTCCCAGAAGGTAAAATTCTATCCTTCGGTGTAAGTGGAGGAGACAAAGCTTTGGTGGATATGGATAAAATTAGGGTAATAGGGAAAGATGCCATCATAGTCTATAACCAGTAGATTAAAGGAATATATCAATAAATATAGTTAAAACTAAATAATAAATCATAAGCTTAGAAAGTAGGTAAATTTATATGGAAAATGTTACTATATTAGGTACCACATATAACCTCAAAGGATGTGGTTGAGGACCCAATTCAGGATCCACTGGATGTGGTGACAACATTGACATCTTAACGGAAATTAAAAATATTACAGAAAAACTACATAAAGACTTTCCGAATAAAACCAAAGTGAATTTTGTGGATATACTTTCAGATGATATAACTGAATATATCGAAATTCTAAAAATGGTTGATAGTGGACTAGTTTCACTACCTGTAACTTTAATCAATGGATTACCCCGTTTCCACGGTGGGTTAGAATACCAAGAAATTAGGGAAGTGATTGATGAAATGTTTAGATAACATGATTAGGCCCAGCACAATTGCTTTAAGCAGTGATGCTGGGCCATTGTTATATAAAAATAAACTCCATTTGCTGGTGTAACTGTGGTAATTTTAAAAAAAATGGTCATACTACATAGGTATTTACAAAAAGAAGGAATAAAAATCAATTATGTTAATTACAAATCATTCTCATTTATGTTAAAATAGATTAAGGGTACAAAATATAACCTAATATTTTGTGAAAAAGTGAATATATTATAACGTAATAGATTTTTAAGGAGGAGATTTTATGAGTCATCTACATATAACAGATGGTGTTTTACATTGGAGTTTTCTAGTAATGGGTTTTGTTTTAACTTTTTTAATGATTGGCTATATTCTATTTACAACTAAGAAAGAAGAGCTTTTTAATAACATTGCAAAAATGGGTATCATTTCTGCTTTGATGTTAATTGTTATGTCAATACCCCTTGGTCCACTTCCATTTCATATAAACCTTTCTATACTTACTGCACTTATTTTAGGCCCCAAATTAGGGTTTATATCTGTTTTTCTAGTAAATATTATATTAGGGACCTTTGGACATGGAGGAATAACAGTAATCGGTTTAAACACTGTTTTAATGGGTGTAGAAGTTGTTTTAGGGTATTATGTTTTTTCTTATTTATTAGATAAAAAAGTTTCGGTGAATAAAAGCCTTGTGGCAACTATAATTATTGCAATAACAGTGTCAACAGCTTTGATGATAGGAGTTGTTACTTTAGGTAATATACCTCCAGAGATAGCTATACACACTCACGACGTAGAAGCCATAGCTTTTTATGAGAAACTTTCATATGGAATGTTTTCCCTAATAGTATTTGGTATTGTTGCCGTTGGTATAGTCATAGAATCTTTAGTAATAACAATAATTGTTAACTATTTTAGAAAAATAAGGCCAGATTACTTATTAAAGGGTGGAAATTAACTTGGGATTAGAAATATTAGATTACAGTGCAACACATATTAAAAGCCCCATACATCTAAGCAGTACCTTGTTTAAAGTTGTTTTTTGTTGTATAACCATAACTCTTTTACTATTGACTAAATCATTTTATTTCCCTTTTTTGGTTTTGGTAATACTACTAATTACCCTTATTACAAATAAGATTCCTGTGTTCAAAGTTTTGCACTTGCTTTTCTATCCTATTTTTTTCTCAGGGATATTTGCCTTTGGAACAGGTTATAATTTAGCATATGGGCTTTGGCTGATAACTAAAACAGTTACCATTGCCACCACCATGATATTGTTACTGAGCACGACCCCAATTTATAACCTTTTCAATCTTTTACACAGGTTTTTACCTAACTTCATCATTGATGGTCTATTTTTTACCTATAGGTCGTTTTTTATCTTTCAAAAATTATTTAGTAATCTTTTTTTGACAATCAAAATAAAGGGAGGTTATGGGAAACTTTCTATATTAAAGAACTTAAAAAATATAGGGGGTGCAGTGGCCATAACCTTTATCAGGGCATTGGACTCAGCTGAAAGAATGAAGGAAGTTTTTTATATAAGGGGCTATGAAATTGGCAACATCAAAGTACAAGAAAATAAAGCTACCCTTTGGAATATATATCCCGTATTCCTAAGTGCTTTTGTTTTAGTATTGTATTTTTGGGTTTGAGGAGGAAATTCTAAATGGATTATTTAATTAAAGTAAAGGATGCAGTGTTTCAATACCCTGATAAAACAGATGTATCTTTGCATGGGGAATTTAATGTTGCAAAGGGTAAAAGAACTGTGGTACTTGGATCAAATGGATCTGGGAAAACCACTTTATTTAAAGGGATTATTGGGCTTATGAAGTTAAGGGACGGTTCCTTGGATGTATTAGGGATGAACCCTTATAAAAACTTTCACCTGATTAGGGAAAAAATCGGTGTTGTTTTGCAAAATGCCGATGAACAAATAATTGCTCCAACGGTTTATGATGATATTGCCCTTACCCTGAGAAATAACAGAGTTTCTGAACAAGAAATAGCAGAACGGGTCAGTTGGATAGTTAAAGAATTGGGCCTAGAACCTTTGGTAAAAAAAATACCCCATTATTTAAGTGGGGGGGAAAAGAAGAAAGTTGCTTTGGCTGGAGCCCTTGTGACAAATCCAGAGATATTGCTTTTGGATGAACCTTTTACAGGTTTAGACCCAAAATCAAAGGAAAATATCATAGAGTTAATCAACCATTTTAATAAACAGCATGGAACCACACTGTTAATAACAACCCATGAAATGGAGTTGGTTTCTCAACTAAGTGATATAACCTATGTTTTTACAAAAGGTAAGGTTTCTGGCTGTGCAGCTGGAAGTGATATATTTCATCAAGGGGATTTACTAAAAGAGGCAAACCTTATACAGCCCCAGCTTTATGAAATGTTTAAATACTTAATTGAAAAGGGTTATCCAGTCCCATACCCTAAATCACCAGTGGATGGGGCAGATAATATATATAAGGTATATGAAAGTTTATTGAAATTTAAAAAAGTAAATTAGTTCATTAAAGTAAAGGTGTTTTATTACCTTTACTTTTTATTTTTTTGGAATGATTTGACCTTAGAAAAAATACATATAAGATAAATACTTATTTTTAGGAGTGTTATCCGTGGGCGATGCTACTTTTTTAGGCTTCATATTTTCTTTAGG
The DNA here is from genome assembly GCA_964474005.1 of uncultured Eubacteriales bacterium. Taxonomy (GTDB): domain Bacteria; phylum Bacillota; class Proteinivoracia; order Proteinivoracales; family Proteinivoracaceae; genus Alkalicella. Next base: position 17,638 of record CAYYRM010000014.1, on the reverse strand, counting down.
TTTACTTAGTGGAGTTTCACCATGCTCATACCCTGCCATTATGATGGTTGCCACATATACAATTAGAAAACATGGGAGTTTTAAAGAAAAAATATATGATTTATCATGGTTTTTATTAGGTATGCTCATAACTTTAGCTCTTTTGGGGACTTTCTTTTCAAGTATTGGTAATATATTAGTTAATTTAGAGTTTGCCTATCTACTCACCAGTGTGGTGGCTATAATCATGGGTCTTAAAATGCTGGGTATAGTTAAAATACCAATGAAATTAGCCATGACACATATTCCCATAAAGCAAAATAGTAGTCTAACAAGTTTTTTAATAGGTATACCATTTACCATATTTGGATCCCCCTGCACATTACCAGTATTTATAACTTTAGTCACATATATAAGTACAAAGGGCAATATATTTTGGGGGATACAATCACTAATTATCTACGGAATCGGTAGAATGTTACCCATTTTAGCAGTGTTTTTTATGGGTGCCACATCTGAAAAAGTTATGGGTAAATTTTTTTCCTTTAAAAAAGTACATAAGGTTTTGGGTATCAAGCTAATTACAATCGGACTTTATGCAATCTATTCTTATTTTAATTAAAAAAACAAGGCTGAAATTTATCAGCCTTGCAGTATTTAAGCATTGTGTCTCTTTAATAGTCTATCTATGGTGGCTAAATGGGTTCTGTTTATATCCACTATTTCTTGGATTAGATATCTAGTATCCTCATCAACACCAGATTTAGTTATCTCCTTAGCCAATTCCACAGTTGATTGCTCTTGTTCATGGGCTTTCTTTAAGATTTTTTCTATTACTGTTCTATCAGAACCCTCTAGATCCATGTTCACAGGGGCATGGGTCATCTCTGCCTTTGGCTTTCCACCAAGTGACTGAATTTGCTCCCTAAGCTGAGAAGCATTTTGTTCATGGTCCATCATAATTGTTGTCAATTCCTGCTTATCTTCTCCCTCGGGTAAATTGTTTAAATAGCTATCAAAGCTATTAATCATTGCATACTCTTCTTCCAATAAAGCATTGAGCTTTTTTAGATATTTAGACATGGTTTTATCCTCCTTTCTATTATAGCATTTGATTTTTTCGTAAGTTTTATTACATTGTTAAAACCTAAATTTATTATTAAAACCTAAATTTCAAATAAAGGTGGGGTTTGAATTTGAAAAAAGGATTTTTATTTTTTTTACTAACGGTTATGCTTTTGGGTTTAGTATACACATATGGCGAGAATATAGTTATGACAATAGCGGGAGAAACCATTTACAAACCAGCACTAAAGGTAGAAACCAGAGAAAAGCTAGTTTCAGCTACATTTAATATCCAAAGGATTGATCAAGGGGAAATTGAGGCTATTGATACAATGCTATCTCTTTTAAGGGAAACTAATAGTACCGCAACTTTTTTTTTAACAAGAGAACTAATTATAGATCAAGAAAACTTGATGAAAAAAATAAGCTTAGCTGGATGTGAAGTTGGGTATTTAGCATCTGTTAAGGATTTAGAACAACTTACCTTAGATGAACTTAGGGAAGAATATGATGGAATATCCGAAATAATATTAAAAAATACAGGGAATATGCTTAAAACCATAAGGCCACTGGACTCATACAATGACGCTATGATTTACATGGCCCATGAGCTAGGGATTAAGACCTTTTATTGGGATGTGGATGCCAAAGATTATAGAAACATAAGTACCAATGACATTGTACAAAGGGTAAAGGCCGAAGTTTCAGCTGGGTCTGTAATATTATTTAGTATAGAAGGGACATACACCCCTTCAGCCCTTAAGCATTTGATAAAAGAATATAAGGAACAAGACTACAATTTTGTGAATATTAGGGATTTGTTTTAGATATATTTTTAATTCACACCGAATAGGTGATTTTGAGGGGGGAATTACATGAGAAGAAGAAAAAACAACAATAAAATAGTTGGAAAGATAGTTTTACTTTGTATATTTACACTGGTAATTACTTATTTTATGGGTACATATTTTGAAACACTATTAATAAAATATGGCAGTTCAGACCCAGTTACACCGGTTATAACAAATCCAAATAATCCAGGTAATAATAGCCAGGAATCACATTTAAAATTACCAAACATGGAAGTATTTTTAATCCAAAATGGTGTTTTCTCACTATTAGGTGGAGCACAAACCCAATCTCAAAACCTTTCAGATGGAGGTTTTACTCCAGTGATCATAAATGATGGGAGTTATAGAATAATATCCGGTGTATATGTGGACAAAGATTCATCAGTATCATTAGTAAACAAGCAAAGGGAAGATGGCTTTGAAAACTTTATAGTGGAGCTGGCTATCAGTGAAATAATTGTGGATACCTCATCAATGTCTACTGATGAAAAACAGCAAATAGAAAAGATATTTGCTATGTTCTCTAAAACTTTACTAAATACCCAAAGCTTTTTTGAAGATGGCTCTTTATCCACTGATTTTATAGAAATTGATGAATTAGAGTAT
>CAYYRM010000014.1:0-15127 GCA_964474005.1 uncultured Eubacteriales bacterium | reverse complement strand
AAAGGCAATGATGAAAAGGTCAGTGACATTGTTGATGTTATAAATAAATACATACTATGGAATGAAAGCAATACGCAACAGGCAAAAAGTGATTATTTAACATCTTTAATTCAGTTCCTTAAAAGTAACCAGTAAGAAATTTATATAATTTAGCTTTTAGGGTATTGTAAACAATTGCTGCAAATGTTATACTTAAAATAATTTCTCCCTAATATATTAGGGAGAAAAAAAATGCAGGTGTTAGTGAATATTTTCACAAACATTTCGGAGGTCGAATTATATGAAATTATCAAATATTTGTGAGTTATTAAAAGGAGAAATACTATATGGTGACGAATTACTAGATAAAGAATTTAATTATGCTTATGGGGCAGATTTATTAAGTGATGTATTAGCATATGCAAAAAGCAATACTATTTTACTTACAGGTTTGGTAAATGTTCAGGTTGTGAGAACTGCAGAGATGTTGGACCTTGGGGGAATAGTAGTAGTTAGGGGAAAAAAGGTCGAAGAAGGAACAGTTCAATTGGCCAAAGAGTGTGATATACCCATAATAAAAACAGATAAAACGATGTTTGAAAGTTGTGGAATACTATTTCAAAATGGTTTACAACCATGTAAGTCCGAAAATAAATAGAGGTGTTGGTATGGAAAATCACGGGGTAACAACAGAGGTCTTAGCCATGGATTTTAATAGGGCTGGAGAGGGCTCAAGTAAAATTAAAAAAACCCTTCAGTTAATAGGTGTAAGACCTGATATATTAAGAAGGATTTCCATAATAAGTTACGAGGCTGAAATGAATTTAGTGATACATAGTCACGGTGGAGAGATTAGTTGCCTCATCTATCCAGATAAAGTAGAAATTATTGCAAAGGATAATGGACCAGGAATTGTAAATATTGATTTGGCAATGGAAGAAGGGTACTCCACTGCAACTGACGCCATAAGGGAAATGGGCTTTGGAGCAGGGCTGGGGTTACCAAATATAAAGAGATGTTCAGATGAATTTAGCATAAGTTCAAAATTAGAGTCAGGGACCACACTGATTTCAACTGTGTACCTGTGAGGGGGGAAAGGTAATGGAATATTTTCATTCTGTTGAATTAAAAGACGCCCTATGTAATGGTTGTACCAGATGTGTGAGGATTTGTCCCACTGAGGCCATCAGAGTTAAAGATAAAGCAACAATAATTGCATCAAGATGTATTGATTGTGGCGAATGTGTTAGGGTATGTCCTCAACATGCAAAGACAGGAAAGGTTGACAGTCTTAAGGATCTGAATAATTATAAATATAAAATTGCATTGCCAGACCCAGCAATATTTGGTCAGTTTGATAAAAGTATAGAGCCACAAAGGATTCTAGGTGCTTTTTTGGATTTGGGGTTTGACAAGGTTTTTGATGTGGCTTTGGCTTGTGACTTAGTAGCCTTATCCATAAGGAACATTTTAAAAAGCCATAACAATACTCCGTATATTTCATCATCATGTCCAGCAATAATAAGGCTTATCCAAGCATTATACCCTAATCTAATCAACAACATCATACCAGTGGAATCTCCTTTGGAGGTGGCTGGACAAATGGCTTTGGAGGATGGCTTGAAAAAGGGTTATAAGAAGGATGAAATTGGTATATTTTATATTTCCCCTTGTCCAGCAAAAATGACTGCAGTTAAGCAACCAGTGGCAAGGGAAAGATCAAATGTTAATAAGGTGTTATCCATTGTAGATATTTTTGGCCATTTGATAAAATATGTCGCCTCTGAGAAGGAACTGGCATTGGAACTTAAAGCCACAGGCCGTGGATATGGTTGGGCTAGATCCGGTGGAGAGAGTATGAGTATAGGATGTTCTGACTATGTCGTAATAGATGGAATTGATCAAGTGAATAAGGTTTTGAATGAAATGGAGTTGGGGAAATTAACTGACGTACAATATATTGAATGCTGGGCCTGTGTAGGTGGATGTGTTGGGGGACCAATGGTTGTGGAAAATCCATTTATAGCACGGGTTCGGATCAGAAAATTGGCAGAATCCATAGGGGGAAGCCTAGACATTGAGAAACTCAAAGAATATCCCAGTAAATACTTCCAATGGGAAACAACACTAAAGCCTAGGGAAATTATGAGCTATGGAGAGGACATTAAGGCCTCAATAATAATGGCTAATAAGATTCAAGAGATACTAGACCTATTGCCTGGTTATGATTGTGGGGCTTGTGGTGCACCAACTTGTCAAGCCCATGCTCAAGATAAATTTTTAGGGAATACTGAAAACTTAAACTGTGTTTTCCAAAAGGAGATGTAAATAAATGATATTAAATGACTTAGTAAGTGAAGTAAATATCAAGGTTCTTTCTAAGGTTGACTTAGGTGCTGAGGTAACTTCAGGTCTTTGTACAGATCTTCTAAGTTTAGTTATTAGTGGTAGTGAGAAAGGAACAGTATGGATAACCCATCAAAGCCATATAAATGTCATTGCGGTGGCATTGTTGGCCGAGTTAGCTGCTGTAATAGTAATCGGTGAAGAAGTTGAAGAGGGAACAGTTTTAGCGGCTAAAGAAAAAGGTGTTAACCTCCTTTTAAGTAACGAATCTGCATATAATTTGGCAGGAAAATTGTATGCATTAGGAATCCATGGGAAAAATGCAGCTTTTTAAAGGGGAGCTTCATATTCATTCAGTACTATCTCCATGTGCTAATCTGGATATGGGTCCACATTATATAGTGGAGAGGGCAAGGGAAAATGGAATAAACTTTATAGGTGTAACAGATCACAATTCCGCAAAGAACCTTAGAGCATTTAAAGAAGTATGCAATGTGCAGGGAATTGAGCTACTTTGCGGAATAGAAGTGGAAACAGTGGAGGAAGTTCATATGCTTTGTTATTTTGACAGCCTCTCAATAGCTGAAAGATTTGGAGATTTAATTAGGGCAAGTTTATTACAAATACCTAATAAAGAAGATATCTTTGGTTATCAAGTGATAATAGATAAGAACGAGGAAATAATCGCAATGGAAGATATATTGCTGATACAAAGGTCCAGCTACACCATAAATGATATATACAACTTAACCATGGGCTTTAATGGGATATGCGTACCAGCACATGTTGATAGACCCAAAAATGGTCTTTTGAGGACCTTGGGATTTTTACCCACTAAATTGGATTTTCCATTTTTAGAGGTATCTAATAAATGTAATATTGAAGTTTTAAAAGAAAAATATAAACTAGATGGTTATAACCTAGTGAAAGGAAGTGATGCGCACCAACTAGAGGACTTCGGTAATACACCCCTATATCTAGTACTGGAAAAATTTAATTTGGAAGAAATATTAATGGCTTTTAAAGGGGAAAAAAAACGAAAGTGGTTTCAGAAATTATAAACTAGGAAGGAGTGGCACTAAATGCAACAGACCAATTGCTGTGGTGGAAAAAAGGATGAAAAGATGTTAAAGCTTTTGGATATTATTTCACAGTATAAGGGGAAAAAGGGTGCATTGATCCCAGTGTTACAAAAGGGTCAAGACCTTTATGGATACTTACCAGAAGAAGTTATGACTACTATTGCTGAAGGACTAGATATTCCGCTAAGTCAAGTTTATGGTGTAGCTACTTTTTATGCACAGTTTCATCTAAAGCCCCGGGGTAAAAATATCATACGGGTATGTTTAGGAACAGCTTGCCATGTTAGAGGGGGAGCAAAAATACTAGAAAGAATCCAAAAGGAGCTTAATGTGGAAAAAGGTGGTACCACTGAGGATTTGAAATTTACCCTAGAGCCTGTGGCTTGTATAGGGGCCTGTGGATTAGCTCCTGTTATAATGATAAATGACGATACCCATGGTCGATTAACCCCAGATTCTATACCCCAAATATTAGAGGCATATAAAGATTAAATGGAAGATTTATCCCAACTAATACTAGACTTAACTCAAAACTCAATAGGGGCTAAAGCATCGAAAATAGCAATCACAATCAAATATCTATTTAATGAAAACATCCTAACCATTCATATTAAAGATGATGGTAAGGGTATGGATTCAAATCAAATAACAAATTGCACCAGTCCTTTTTATACAACAAGGACCACAAGAAATGTAGGTTTCGGCCTTGCCTTTGCGGAAATGCTTTGTAAACAAAGTAATGGTGCTCTTTCTATAAATTCATTTAAAGATGTAGGTACATCTTTAAACTTAAAGTTTCAACTAGACCATTGGGACAGACCCCCAATGGGAAAGATTGAAGATACTTTTTTATCTTTATTGATTTTAAACCCTAACTTAAACTTAATACTTACTTTTGAAAATGACACGGACTCTTTTTATATTAATTCAGATGAAATTAAGGAAACCCTAGAGGGAGCATCCATAACTGAGAGTTGGGCGATGAAGTGGATAAAAGAGTATATAAAAGATAATATAAACCACCTTGTAAAGGAGGATAAACTATGAGCAAAATCAAAAGCTTGGATGATCTTCGGAGAATTAAAGATGAACAAACCAAGATGGAAGTAACCAGGGGAAATTCAGGTGCAAACATTATTATTGGTATGGGAACCTGTGGGATTGCCGCAGGGGCCAGGGATGTAATGTTGACATTATTAGAGGAAATCAATAAGAGAAATTTAAAGGTTAATATTACACAAACGGGCTGTATCGGTATGTGCCAAAAGGAGCCACTGGTTGATGTGGTTATACCTGGCCAAGATAGGATTACCTATGGTTTGGTAAATAAAGATATAGCTAGAAAAATTGTTTCTGACCATATTGTTAATGGAATAATTGTTAAAGAAGCTGTGGTAGGAAGAATAGAAAATTAGCAAAGGGGGTAATAAGAGAATGGAATTATACCGTGGTCATATATTAGTTTGTTCTGGTACGGGTTGTGTATCATCAGGAACCAATAAGGTAATAGACGCAATGACAAATAGTTTACAAGAAAACGGCCTTGAAAAAGAATTTCTTGTGGTGGAAACGGGATGCCATGGTTTTTGTGAAATGGGACCAATCGTAATTGTATATCCAGAAGGAACATTTTATTGCAAGGTGGACCCAAAGGACACAGAAACAATTGTAAAAGAACATTTACTAAAGGGTAGGGTCGTTAAAGATTTACTATATTCGCCACCCTTTAGTCAAGAAAAAATCCCAAGTTACAAGGAAATTGACTTTTATAAAAAACAGCTGAGAATAGCCCTAAGAAACTGTGGATATATCAATCCAGAGAACATAAATGAGTATATAGGTAAAGGTGGCTATGAAGCACTGGGAAAAGTCTTAACCCAGATGGATCCCGTGGAAGTTGTTGAGGAAATGAAAAAATCAGGACTTCGGGGTAGAGGTGGTGGAGGTTTTTCCACTGGCCTTAAATGGGAGTTTGCCAGTAAATCGGTCAGTGATAAAAAGTACGTTATTTGTAATGCCGATGAAGGAGACCCAGGTGCATTCATGGACAGAAGTATACTTGAAGGTGATCCTCACAGCTTAATTGAAGGTATGATCATAGCTGGCTATGCCATTGGTTCGGACGAAGGTTATGTGTATGTAAGGGCTGAATATCCCTTAGCCATAAAAAGACTCCGTATAGCCATAGAGCAGGCAGAAGAGTATGGTTTATTAGGTGAGGATATACTGGGGACAGGTTTTAACTTTAAGCTAAACATCAAAGAAGGTGCTGGGGCCTTTGTATGTGGAGAAGAAACTGCTTTGATGGCATCCATTGAAGGTCAAAGGGGTATGCCTAGGCCAAGACCACCTTTTCCAGCTGTTAAAGGACTATGGGAAAAGCCTTCAAACATCAACAATGTTGAAACCTTTGCCAATGTCCCAGTAATCTATGCAAAGGGAGCAGATTGGTTTGCTTCAATTGGTACAGAAAAAAGTAAAGGTACAAAGGTTTTTGCCCTAACTGGAAAGATCAACAACACAGGTCTAGCGGAAGTACCAATGGGTATTACATTAAGGGAAATAATCTATGATATCGGTGGAGGTATAATAGACAATAAGCAATTTAAAGCGGTGCAAATAGGCGGACCCTCAGGTGGATGTATTCCTGAAGCATTGTTGGATTTGCCAGTTGATTATGATTCATTGATAAGTGCTGGAGCAATGATGGGGTCAGGTGGACTGGTGGTAATGGATGAAACAACCTGTATGGTGGATTTAGCCAAATTCTTCCTAAACTTTACCCAAAGCGAATCCTGTGGTAAATGTACCCCTTGTAGGGAAGGTACAAAGCGGATGCTAGAAATCCTAGAAAGAATAACTGCAGGGGAAGGAAAAGAAGGGGATATAGAGTTACTTGAGGAACTAGGTGATAGTATAAAACTTACATCCCTTTGTGGGTTGGGTCAAACTGCACCAAATCCAATTTTGAGTACATTACAGTATTTTAGATATGAGTATGAGGCCCATATTCGTGAGAAAAAATGCCATGCAGGCCTATGCTCTGCCTTAACCACGTACAAAATCGAACCAACCCTATGCAAGGCTTGTACCTTATGTAAAAAAGTATGTCCTGTAAGTGCCATTTATGGTGAGGTAAAACAAATTCACGAAATTGACCCAAATGTGTGTATAAAATGTGGTGCATGTGTAGAGAAATGTAAATTTAACGCAATTTATAAGGGTTAATTTACCAAATCTAATGGAGGGGAAGTGAAAAGCCATGGAATATATTTCAATTACCGTAGATGGTAAAAAGATTTCTGTACCTAAGGGTAGCACTGTATTAACGGTAGCCCAATCCCAAGGTATAGAAATTCCTACCTTTTGTCATCATCCACAAATAAAGGATTCTGGTTCTTGTAGAATTTGTGTTGTGGAGGTGGAGGGTGCAAGGAACTTACCTGCATCCTGTGTACATCCTGTACATGACGGTATGGTGGTTAAGACTAAAAGCGAAAAGGTGGTTAAGGCACGTAAACACATTTTAGAGCTGATTTTAGCAAACCACCCAAAAGACTGCATGACATGTGAGGCTTCGGGAGTTTGTTAACTAATGGATTATAGCTACCAATATGGTGTTGAAGGAAGCAGATTTGAAGGTGAAGTAAGTCAAAGACATGTGGAAGATAGTAATCCATTTATTGAAAGGGATTATGATAAATGTATCTTGTGTGGACGTTGTGTGAGAATTTGTGACGAAATCCAAGGCAATAACGTTATAGATTTTGCAAACAGAGGTTTTAACACAACAATTGCAGCACCATTTAATAAGGAATTATCGGCTGGGAATTGTGTATATTGTGGACAGTGTGTATCTGTTTGCCCTGTGGGTGCCCTAACTTCAAAGGTGTCTAAAGGAAAAGCAAGGGCCTGGGAAACTAAAAAAGTTTTGACCACATGTTCATATTGTGGTGTGGGCTGTAACTTCAACTTAGAAGTGAAAGATGATGAGATTGTTGGGGTTAGTAGTGACTTTGATAGTGCGGTAAACCAAGGACATCTCTGTGTTAAAGGTAGATTTGGCTGGGATTTTGTTAACAGTGATGATCGCTTAAAAACTCCTTTAATAAGAAGAAATGGTGAACTAACAGAGGCAACTTGGAATGAAGCCTTTGAATATATAGCTGATAAAATAAAAGATATTAAAGAAAACCACGGTTCCGAATCCTTTGCTGGTCTTTCCTCAGCTAGATGTACCAATGAAGATAATTATGTGTTTCAAAAGTTTTTTAGGTCAGTGTTAGGTACCAATAACATTGACCACTGTGCCCGACTCTGACACGCTGCAACTGTGGCTGGTCTAGCCACATCATTAGGCAGTGGAGCAATGACTAATACCATAGCAGAAATCACAGATACCAAAGGTATTTTGATAATTGGTTCAAATACCACAGAGGCACACCCTGTTATTGGAACACGGGTAAAGCAGGCCCTTAAGAAAGGCGCTAAACTTGTGGTGATTGACCCAAGAAGAATTGAAATCGCAAAATATGCAGATGTATTCTTGCAAATCCGTCCAGGCACCAACATTGCCATCTTAAATGGTCTATTACATGTAATCATAAGAGATGGACTTGTAAACGAAGAATATATCCAAGCTAGAACCGAAGACTTTGACAAAGTTAAAGAGGCAGTATTAGATTACACTCCTGAAAAAGTAGCTAAAATATGCGGGGTAAAACCTGAAGACATAGAAAAAGCTGCTAGAATTTATGCCCAAGCAGATGGAGCTGCAATCCTTTATACCATGGGTATAACCCAACATACAACAGGGGTTGACAGTGTACTGGCCATTGCAAACCTTGCATTGGCCACAGGAAATGTAGGTAGGAAAAATGCAGGGGTTAATCCTTTGAGGGGGCAAAATAATGTTCAAGGAGCCTGTGATATGGGGGCTCTGCCAGTGGTATACCCAGGCTATCAAGCTGTCACTAACCGTGATATTCAAGCTAAGTTTGAAAAAGTATGGAATACTAAGCTTTCTGGTAAAGCAGGCCTAACTATATCAGGGATGCTACAAGGGGCAATGGACAAATCAATCAGGGCAATGTATATAATGGGTGAAAACCCAGTATTGACTGATCCTGACTCTACACATGTAATAAAATCCTTGGAAAACCTTGATTTGTTAGTGGTTCAAGATATATTTATGACTGAAACCGCAAAGCTGGCTGATGTGGTTCTACCAGCTGTAACCTTTGCTGAAAAGGATGGAACATTCACTAATACAGAAAGAAGGGTACAAAGGGTACGTAAGGCTATCACTCCAAGGGGTGAAGCTAAACCAGACTGGTGGATCATAACTGAACTAGCTCAACTTCTTGGGGCCAATTGGAACTATGAAACCCCTGAAAATATCATGCAAGAAATCGCCCAGGTAACCCCATCCTATGGAGGGATAACCTATGAGAGAATTCAAAAGGAAGGTATTCACTGGCCATGTCCCACCTTAGAACATCCAGGTACACCTTTCCTTCATAAAGAATCTTTCCCAGTGGGAAAAGGTAAATTCACCCCTGTGACCCATAGAAATTCTCAGGAGCTTCCCGATGATCAGTTCCCATTAATCTTAACCACAGGTCGATCCCTTTACCACTACCATACAGGTTCAATGACGAGAAGGGCGAAGGGTCTAAGGGCTCATAAAAACGAAGAGTTACTAGAGATAAATCCAATAGCCGCAAAACAATTGGGAATAGTGGATGGTGAAACTGTGAAAGTTATATCTAGAAGGGGAGAAATAACCACAAAGGTTCAAATTACAGAAAAAGTAGCTCCCAATGTGGTATTTATGACATTCCATTTCGCTGAGGCTGCTGTTAATATTTTAACAAACCCAGCTTTAGATCCCACATCAAAAACCCCAGAATTAAAATCTTGTGCAGTTAGAATTGAAAAGCTTTAATTTATTAGGGTAGAAACCCATGGTTTCTACCCTTTTTTTCAAAAAAAAACACAAATTTCACAAGCTAAATGAACTTTATATTTACAATGGTAAGTGAAATATGTTACTATTACAAAAGGAATATTTCTATAATCCAATTATAGTTATGTTAAGGAGGTAAAATATGAGTAAATTCCATAAAATACCAGACGTAGTAATAAAAAGACTTCCTATATATCTAAGGTACTTACAACAATTAATGGAACGAGATGTTGAAACAGTTTCATCACAACAAATGGGTGATGACCTAAACCTAAATCCTGCTCAAATAAGAAAGGACCTTTCCATCTTTGGGGATTTTGGCGTAAAAGGGATGGGTTATAGAGTTGTGGAACTATCAGAAAAGCTAACGGGAATTTTAGGGCTAGATAAAGAGATCCCTATTCTCTTAGTGGGCGTGGGTAATCTAGGGGCTGCCCTTTGTCAATACAATAGATACCAAAGTGCAAACACTAAAATTGTGGCTCTATTCGATGGTCATCCTTCTAAAATAGGTGAAAAGCATGGGAGGTTAACGGTACAACCCATGGAAGATATTCCGAAAGTGGTTGAAGAAAAAAATATAAAAATGGGTATTGTTACTGTTCCTGCCCAGGCAGCACAGGCAGTGGCAGACCAATTGATTGGTGCAGGTATAAAAGTAATATTAAACTTTGCTCCAGCACTTATACAAGCTCCACTGGATGTTAAAGTTCAAAATGCAGATGTCACCACAGAACTTCAATCCCTTGCCTATTATCTTTCCTAACAATTTTGTTACATTTAGAGGAATTTCAATGGGTTTAAACGAATATAATAGATGAAGTATATAATCAAGGGAGGCAAATAATTGTGGCATCCTATCGAATTGAAAAAGACTTACTAGGAGAAAAGGAAATAAGTGCAGATGTCTATTACGGTATTCAGACACAAAGGGCTTTGGAGAATTTTCCTATCACAGGGTATCCACCCCACAAATCACTGATATTTGCATTGGCTCAAATTAAAAAAGCTGCAGCCCAAGCAAATCAAGAGGTGGGCAGGTTAAACCCAAAAACATGTGACGCAATTGTACAAGCATGTGATGAAATTCTAGAAGGTAAGCTACACGAGTTTTTTGTTGTAGATGTTATTCAAGGTGGTGCAGGTACCTCTTTTAACATGAATGCCAATGAGGTTATTGCAAACCGAGCCATAGAACTATTAGGTGGAAGTAAAGGGGAGTATATAATGGTTTCTCCCAACACCCACGTAAATATGGCACAATCCACAAACGATGTATTTCCCACCGCCATTAGACTGGCTTCCATATCTTTAGCCGATGGTGTTTTAGGTGCTTTAGAGGGCTTAGTAGACGCACTTAAACTCAAAGAGGAAGAATTTAATGGAGTATTAAAAATGGGTAGAACCCATCTTCAAGATGCTGTTCCCATAAGATTAGGACAAGAATTTGGGGCATATGCTAGACTAATTGGCAGGGATGTAAAGAGAATTAAGGATTCACTGGCAGGGCTTAATGAAATAAATATGGGGGCCACAGCTGTGGGCACAGGCCTAAATGCTGACCCTAAATATATAGAAATAGTGGTGGAAAAGTTAAGGGAGAATACAGGTTATAGTATATACGGGGCCGAAAACCTTGTGGATGCCACACAAAACACAGATGCTTATGTATCGGTATCCGCAGCCCTAAAGATATGTGCAGTAAACCTATCTAAGATAGCCAATGATCTTAGACTTTTGGCTTCTGGACCTAAATGTGGCATCAATGAAATTAACCTACCCCCAATGCAGCCAGGTTCATCTATAATGCCAGGTAAGGTTAATCCTGTAATGGCAGAAGTAGTTAACCAAGTTGCTTTTCAAATAATAGGAAACGACCATACCATTTGTCTAGCCTCTGAAGCTGGACAACTTGAATTAAATGTTATGGAACCAGTACTCACTTTTAATCTATTACAATCCCTAGATATACTAAGAAATGTAGTTACGGTTTTCGCAGAAAAATGTGTAAAAGGAATAACCGCAAACGTTGAAAGATGTCAAGAACTAGTACAGCAAAGTATAGGAATAGTTACAGCGATCAATCCCCATGTGGGCTATGAAACTGCTTCCCAGGTAGCCAAAGAGGCTTTAACAACAGGTAGATCAGTGAGGGAAATAGTATTGGAGCGTGGTATATTGTCTGAAGAGGAATTAAATATAATTTTAAATCCCTACGAAATGACAAAACCAGGTATCGCTGGAAAAGAATTGCTGGATTAATTCTAAGGCGGTATTCATTACCGCCTTATATATTTTTTTAGAGAATGTGTTTGTAAGTTCATTCACTGATAGAATTTTGTATTTATTTCGATAAATACAATTTTGTATAAACTTAAACTTAAAAAGGGGTGATATTTTTGAAAAAGAAAAGCTTTCCAGGCGGTATTCATCCATTGTACAATAAGGAACTATCCCAAGAAAAAGCCATTGAAAAAATGGGTGAACCCAAAAAAGTAATTCTTCCTTTGCAACAACACATTGGTGCACCCTGTCAACCATTGGTTGAAAAGGGACAAGATGTGGTGGTTGGACAAAAGATCGCTGAATCTGATAAATTTGTTTCCGCTCCAATCCACGCAAGTATTACAGGTAAAGTAGTTGATATCACAGACAAACACATCGTTATTGAAGGTGACCAAAACAGCCAGTTTACACCTCAAAATAAAAGGGATATCGACAATTTATCAGCACAGGAAATCAAGAACATTATTAAAGAAGCAGGTTTAGTTGGTATGGGTGGAGCTGCATTCCCAACCCATGTTAAACTATCTGCGCCAGAAGGTAAAAGTTTTGAAACAGTGGTTTTAAATGGTGCTGAATGTGAGCCTTACTTAACCATTGACCACAGGATTATGCTAGAAGAATCTGAAAAGGTAGTTTATGGTTTAAGGGCATTACTAAAGGTAACTGGGGCTCAAAAGGGTTATATTGGTATAGAGCTCAATAAACCTGATGCCATAGAAGCCATGTCAAAGGCCATTGAGGGTTATGACAATATTGAAATTGTTACCCTAGAGGTTAAATACCCACAAGGTGGGGAAAAACAATTGATTAAGGCAATCCTCGATAAAGAAGTACCAGTTGGGGGTCTACCCATTGATGTGGGCGCTGTGGTTAACAATGTTTACACCGCTGCTGCCATCGCCGATGCCATTAGAGAAGACAAGCCTCTTTTCGAAAGGGGAGTAACCATAACTGGTAAAGGTGTTAAAGAACCTAAAAATGTTATAGTTAAAGTGGGGACAACCTATAAGGAAGTTATAGATTATTGTGGTGGTTTAACAGAAAATGCTGCAAAGATCATTGCTGGTGGCCCTATGATGGGTAGAGCAGTTGCTAACTTAGATGAAATAGTTACAAAGGGAACATCGGGAATCTTAGTTCTAACTGAAGATGATGTTGAATTAGTTGAAGAGAAAACCTGTATTAAATGTGCCCGTTGTGTGGATGCTTGTCCTATGTATTTACTACCAAACTATTTGGCTGCATACTCCAGAAAAGGTATGTTAGATGATGCAAAGGATTATCATTTATTCAATTGTATTGAATGTGGTTGCTGTTCCTTTGTTTGTCCATCAAGAATTCCATTGGTTCATTTGATTAGACAAGGCAAATGGGAGATTAACTCCAAAAAAGCCAAATAATAGAGTTAAAGGAGGGAATCAGTAAATGAGTAAGAATTATGTTGTCGGTCCATCACCACATATCCGTAGTCCTAGAAATATCGACTATATCATGTGGGATGTTGTAGTAGCTTTAATCCCAGTTATGCTTGCATCTGTGATTTTTTATGGATTTAAAGGAGCAAATCTTTTAATTCTTTGTACTTTATCAGCACTATTCTTTGAATGGATTGTACTTCACAGAACTTTTAAAATCAGAGACTTTTTAGGAGATGGCTCTGCAGCCGTTACAGGTGTGTTATTAGGTCTTAGTTTACCACCAGTTATGGGAACTATAGGTTTATATAAATTTAGCTGGAATCTTCTATTACCTATTTTAGGTTCTGCCGTAGCAATTTTAATAGCCAAACATGTTTTTGGTGGTCTTGGTAAAAATCCGTTTAACCCAGCGTTGGTTGGTAGAGCATTTTTAGTTACCTCCTTCCCTGTTCTTATGGCAGGTAGCTGGATTACCACTGGTGTAGATGCAGTAAGTTCAGCAACACCATTAGCCCCAGGGGTAACAGATTTTACCTTGACACAAATGTTTATTGGTAACATTCCAGGAAGTTTAGGTGAGACTTCTGCCTTAGCAATTCTTATAGGCGGTATTTATTTACTTGTTAAAGGTCACATAGACTGGAGAATCCCTGGTGGTTTCTTAGGGGCCATGGCTGTTATGTCAGTGTTCCACACAGGTATTACTGTGGGATTTGCAGATGGAGTAGTGGGCTTTTTACAAGCAGCAGGTACTGAAGTATTATTCCAATGGTTTGCAGGTACTGCCATGTTAGCTGCTTTCTTCATGGCAACTTGTTATGTAACATCACCTACCACTAAGAAGGGTAGACTTTACTATGGTATTGGATGTGGTTTGGTGCTAATCTTAATTAGATACTATGCACAATTACCAGAAGGTGCAACATATGCAATATTGTTTATGAATGCACTAACACCAATTTTTGACAGATTTACTGTTCCTCGTACATTTGGGGAGGTGAAAAAATAATGAACAAATTATTACGTCTTGTTATTGTTCTTACTTTAGTAGCTGCTGTTGCAGCAGGTCTTTTGGCAGTGGTTAACGAAATCACAGCACCCATCATTGAAGAAGGTGATGCTAGAAGATTACAAGAAGCCTTATCTGAAGTAATTAATGCTGACAGATTTGAGGCCATAAAAGACGAAGAAGGCAATGTTATCTATTATGAAGCCTATAAAGGCGGCAATATTGTTGGTTACGCCATACTAGAAGAGGCAAAGGGTTATGGCAGTCAACCAATAAGAATGCTTATGGGATTCAGCGAATCACTAGAAATCACAGGACTTAAAATCTTAAGTCACAGTGAAACACCAGGCCTTGGTGATAAAGCTTTTTCCGCCGTTCGAATTAGTCAATATATAGGCAAAGGCTTAAATGATCCAATAGCTGCTGGTGAGGACATCGAAATAGAATCTGGTGCTACTTCCTCAAGTATGGGTGTTGTGGCTGGAGTTAATGCAGCTTTAAATAGATTGGGAAGGGCATTAGGCCTTATCACCACAATCGAATTTGCTGAAGTTCCAGATGGCACCTATGAAGGTGTAGGTAGAGGTTTTGGTGGAGATATTAAAGTATCTGTTACCTTTAAAGATGGTAAATTAACTGAGCTTAAGGTATTAAGTCACAGTGAATCTCCTGGCTATTCAGACCCAGCATTTGCCAATATTCCACAAAGAATGATTGACCAGCAATTACCAGAAGTTGATGCAGCTTCAGGTGCCACAGCATCAAGCTTAGGTATAATGGCAGCTGTGAGAAATGCTGTAATTGAATTCTTCGGAGGAGAGCAAGAAGAGCCAGTGGTTTTAAGTGAAGTGGCAAACGGTAAATATCGTGGTGCTGCTCAAGGTTTCTATGGAGAGGTTTCAGTGGAAGTTGTGGTTAAAGATGGAGTTATCACTTCAATTACAATCTCTGCCCCAGAAGACACTCCAGAATATGTAGCAAAAGCTCCGGTGCGGGAAATCCAAACACATTGTCTTTGCCGCAGGAAAAAATCAGTGCT
>CAYYRM010000013.1:0-24232 GCA_964474005.1 uncultured Eubacteriales bacterium | reverse complement strand
TTTCCTTTAGCTTAGGCTTAAACTTAAAATACTCCGTGGCATCCATATTTTTTGCCACCACACCATTTCAAACCACTTGGGACTTCCTATCTGTGGTGGGTTTAAGGAGTATGGGGTTCATGGCAACTGAGGGAGCTTTTTTACATGCTTCTGCTTGTAAAACCTGAGCTCTTCCCATTTCATGCCCCTCGAAAGTTATGTAGGAGTTTAATGACATGTTTTGAGACTTAAACGGCACTACACTGTTTCCATCTTGGGTTAATATTCTACAAATGGCTGCACAGGTAATGCTTTTTCCCACAGATGAAGCGGTACCTTGAATCATGATGCTTTTGTTTCTCATCTGAATACACCTCCCCCTCAAGCGTTTATATTTTTGATTAAGCAATGCCCATCATTTATCTGTAGTACGCTATATCTACCGTGTTCAAAGGTAAAGTTCCAAAACAAATTATCATCCCCACCTAACAAAATTGAAGCAATTATTTGCAGACATCCCTTATGTGTTACTATAAGTACATTTTTGTCTTGATGTGTCTTGATTATATTGTTTAAAGCCTTTTCAACCCTATTGTACATTTGGGTAAAACTTTCCCCATTGGGTGGGGTGGCGCTTCGCCAATCCTCTGTCCACTCCTTCCAAACTTTTGGATAAGTTTGGCTTATTTCTAAATAATGAAGTCCTTCCCATAGCCCAAAATCAAGTTCTACTAAATCATTTTCCAGTACTAATTCTACTTCTGGTTTATCGGTGATTATTTTAGCTGTTTGGATGCATCTTTTTAGTGGACTGGAGATTATGGTGTCAAAGTGATACTCCTTTAAATTGTCTTTTAACTTTTTAGCCTGAATAAGACCCTTTTGGCTCAGTGCACAATCTGTCCTGCCATAGTACACCTTTAAGCTATTTAGAACTGTTTCCCCATGCCTTACTAAATACAAAGTAGTCATCACATAAACCTCCTAAGGCCTTCTATTATGAGCAGTATGGGTAAAAACATCAGTTCACTTATTTCATTTATGGCACCTAACAAATCCCCAGTTAGACCACCAAGCTTTTTTATATATGCATAGCGCTGAATAAAGCCCATAATCAAAAGTAGTATCAGAGAAAAAACACCTAGGTAATTTAGGAAGATAAAGGAAATAGCAAGTCCAATAAATACAACCACCATGGTCCTAGCTAGGGTTGTTTTTCCTATGAACAAATTCCCTAAACCCTGACCTTCCCTTGCATAATTTGACTTGTATAACAGCACTGCCAAAACTGTTCTACCCATAACGGGGGTGAGAACTATAACTGGAAATATTATGTGAGCTGGAACTGAATATAAAAAGGCTAGCTTTAGAATAAGAACAAAAAAGAGTCCTAAAAAACCATTGGTTCCTATCCTACTATCCCGCATTATCTCCAGCATTTGTTCTTTTTTTCTAGCGGAAAATAATCCATCACAGGTATCTGCCAATCCATCAAAATGCAGAGCCCCCGTTAGCAAGGTGTTTGTTAATAACACAAAGATCAAAGCAATGTAATTTTCCATAAAAAGCGTAGCGACATAATAAATAATGGAGCTTAAAACACCTATAATCAGTCCTATGATGGGAAAATAAATGATACCCTTAGGAAAATCACCTTCTTCTATGAAGATGGTCTTGTTTATTGGTATGCGGGTAAAAAATTGTAGCATCAAAAGAAATATTTTCATGTTAAACCTCACTTAACTTTTACAGGTATACCTGATACCAATAAATATACTTCACTGGCCCTTTGGGCTATAAGCTGATTTGTCCTTCCAGCTAAATCCCTAAAAACCCTACCAATTTTAGTTTCTGGTACTATACCACTCCCAACTTCATTGGTAACTAAGATTAAGGGAACCTTAGTTTTTTCAGCAGCTTCAATTAACAACAGTAATTGCTCATTTACCCTATGTTGGATTTCATCCATGACGTCTAGGCGTATATCATTTTCGTCAAACTCCCCATGGTCAAACATCATGTTTGTCAGCATAACGGTTACGCAATCTAGCAAAATACCGCCATATGCACTTCCATGGGCAAGTACTATCTTATGCAAATCTTTAAAACCCTCATGGGTATCCCATTGGTTGGGTCTTGAATCTCTATGTCTTTTAACTCTATCTTTCATCTCACCATCAAAGGGAATAGCAGTGGCAATATATAGGATTTTATCCCCTAATGTTTTAGCCAAATTTTCTGAGAATCCACTTTTCCCACTTCTGGCCCCTCCTGTTATAACAATGGTTTTTCCCATGTATATGCTCCTCCCTATAACCCGATTTTCATCAGCTGAAATGTCCCAATACATTTATGGGTAGGGACAATTCCCTTTGCAGTTTTTCCAGACCCCCCTGTCCTGTGGAGACAATGACACAGGTTGCAGGTCCAGCGGATTTTTTTAAATCTATATTTGTGTCCCCATTAAGTACTATGGATAGACCATTTGATTTGCTCATCTCATTTAGTTCATAAAGGATTCCTTTGGATCCCACGGGTACTATCTCATTTATTTCTGGATATTCCTTAAGTTTTAACAACGCTTCCAGTGAAAGGGTTTCCCTACCTTGATCTAGCAAAATTTCTTCACCCACCTTAGGTATGCCTATCAAAATTCCCAAATCACCCTTTAGGGTTTTTGGCAATTGCCATGAGTTTTTATTCACTATCCCTATAACGGTAACACCCATGGCTGTTTGACATACTGGGAAATTTTCTTCGGTGCTACCAGTGACAATTATATTATCCTTTAGGTTTAAGGGGGTTAATGCATTTAAGATTCCCTTTATAATCTCCTCACCCGTTGAATCTATCTCCACAGAGAGGTTATTTACCAAAGCTATGGGTTTAGCACCTATTGATATCACTTCCATAATGGCCACCTTGGCTGTGTGAAACCCCACAATCTCAGGTTCTACCTTAACAATATCCCTTTCTTTATTGCCAATGGCCCCACAGGAATCACAGGCAATTACTAGCATCTCCTCAGAATTTATATTTACAAAACTCAAATCTCTGTGCTTACTGACATAAGGCAACATGTTACTTAATCCTTTTTCCCATGGCAGCATGTAAAATTATTGCTAAAAACACATTTGCGGCAGAGGCCAGTGTTAAAGGAATTATTAAAACATAGAATAGATCCCACCCATTAAAGGGTAACTGTAGCATCACACTAATTGGCACTGCCATAAGGGCTGCAACAGGACCATTTAACAAGATGGCTGTAAACCCTGCCAAAAAATAATTGCTTTTTTTGTATATCCACCCAAAGGAATAAACAAAGAATGCCATTTGAAAAGCTACTATAATGTGCATGGGTACTGTCATAGGAAACCCACTGGTTATGGCTGTTAGTAGATGTCCTAAAAATCCAACCATAGCACCTAGGCTAGGACCTAAAAATATGGCTGCAAAAAAGGCTGGCATAGAGTCAAAGGCAATGGATCCTTGGATTGGTATCAGTGCTCCAATATAGCATAATCCAACTAACATAGCTCCATAGACAAGTCTTAAGGTATTACTTCTTACCATTTTAATTGTCCCCATCAGAAAAACACTCCTCTTTTTTATATTTATAAGTCTTACACCTGTTAAGTAAGTAAATTAAGAACTCTGGATTACTGTAAAAATGGATATGGGGATATCCTGCTAAGACATTTTCCTTTACCAATCCACATTTCCATTGATTCACTATCTGTCCATCCCTACGTTTCAAGACCTCATATTTATACTTAAGCTCTTCTTTATCTTCAACTAAAGATCGGTGGAACTCGTGACCCTTTATGGTTATATTAGTGTTTGTGTTTATCTCCACATACCCAAACCTTTGCAGGCTGTTGGTCATTTTGGATTTAACAGGGAAGAAGCCCACCATGTCATAAAACTCCCCGTCTAAATCCTCTATCCCTTGGGTCAAATAAATCAATCCTCCACATTCTGCGTAAGTGGGCATACCCTTTTTTAAAGCACTTTTCATAGAGTTTCTAAATTTTTGATTATCTTGTAAACCTTTGGCAAAAACCTCAGGAAAGCCTCCACCTAAATAGATACCATCTATACCTTCGGGTATGGATTCATCTTGTATGGGGCTAAAGTATTTTAACCTAACACCTAAATCCTCTAATAGTTTTAGATTGTCTTCATAATAAAAGCTAAATGCTTTATCCCTTGCCACGCCTATGGTTAGACCTTTGCCTATGTTTTCCATTGAATCAAAGGGAACTGTTTCATGTTCTAATGGTTCAGCTTTTTTTGCAAGCTGAAGTAAATGATTTAGATCGATGTATTCCTCCACCATGTCAGCTAGATCTGAAATCTTTTTTTCAAGGTATGAAACTTCTTCTGGTGGTATTAGTCCAAGATGTCTACTTTTTAGGGATATGTTAAAGTTAGATGGAAGGTATCCTAAACATGGTATTTGCACATCCCGTTCTATTACGTCTTTTATCATTTCATAGTGGGCCTTTCCACTTACCTTGTTCACGATAACTCCTTTTAAATCGAGGCTTTTATCATATAGCTTATAGCCTAAAACCATGGCAGCAGCACTGGATGACATGGCCTGACCATCGATTACTAAAATTGTTGGAGCCTTTAATATTTTCCCAATGTGGGCTGTGCTTCCTTGATCCTTAATTGTTCCATATCCGTCATAAAGTCCCATAACTCCTTCAACTATACCAATGTCTTTATCACTCATATTCCGCTGAAATAGATAGGATATGGTCTTTTCCGCTAACATCCAGCTATCCAAGTTATATGAGGGTGTTCCAGTTACAAATTTATGAAACCCTGGGTCTATGTAATCAGGTCCCACCTTAAATGGGGCAACCTTAATACCCCTTCTTTTTAGTGCAGCCATTATCCCTATGCTTATGGATGTTTTGCCAACTCCGCTGGAAGTACCAGCTATTATAATCCGGTCCATTTCCTTCCCCCCATATAAAAATAAAAAACACATAGGAGTCTATGTGTTTGATTGCATTAAAAAAACTCACACTCTTCCCTCCGAAGCCATGATGAAACTATTTCTAAGGCAGGTCTCCTGACTTACAGATCAACTTACTTTCTTCCCCTTCCCGAAAAACCAGTGGTTATGGAAGATTTCATCCCTGAATACAGTAGCGGGGGCTGTAGAGGATTCTAACCTCTTTCCCTTTTCAGCTTTACACAGTAAAGCACCCTAAAAAATATATTTAATTTTCATATTACTTTGCCTCTTCATTATAGTTTGTGCTCACCAGGATGTCAATGAATTTTTTTTGGCTTGACTTTAATACCCCTAGGTCTAAGTTATTAGTAACATAATTTTTCCAGTTTGGGAACTTTCCTACCATTTGTCCAGTCTAAATAGCAAATACAATTTTAGGGAGGCTTTACTAAATGAAAAAGGTACTTATTGTTCTTGTTATACTTTCACTATTTTTGGTAGTTGGGTGTAGCTCCAGTGATTCAGGTCAGGAAGTAAATTTTGATCAAGTGTTAAATGATGTGGTGGAAAAAATATCTCAAGATTTAAGGGATCAGGGGTATACCGATGATGATTTTGCAGATGAAACCCTTCCAAGCTATGTAATTATTGATCTAACCAGTAATGGTCTTTATGATGGGCTAATCGATTTTACTAAAGTAAGTGCAGCTTTCACCATAAGGGCTTCATGGGATACAAACGCAGATAGAATCACTGTGTTTGAGGTTTCAGATAAAAGTTATCTTAACACAATTAAAGGTATCCTAGAAGAAGAAAATTCTTCACAACGTGAGATCTGGGAAAGCTACATACCAGAGCAGTTTAAAAAGGTTAGGGATACAATCATGGAAATCGAGGGCAATATTATTTATTACATAACCTACGAAGACGCTGAAGCCATTGAGGATGTAATACTGAACGCATTAAAATAACTATCTACAATAAAGAAGGGTCAGCTAAGTTAAAACTTATCTGACCCTTTTATTATTGTAATGCTAATTTATGAGCTTGGACAATCCTAAACCCAGCATTGTGCCTATAGTTTTATGGGGGGGCAAACCAATTTGTGAAATAAATCATTGCCTCTAAATATAGTTAAATTATCATTTACTTAATTTTTCCCCATAATGGTAAAAAAGGTCATGGTTTATTGATAAAATAACAGGTAAAGAGGGGGTTATTTTAAAAATCGCCATCTGATTAAATACACTATAAAATAAAACCTAAGCTTAAATAGCTTAGGTTTTACTATTCTCACCAGTTGCTGGCAAAAGAGCTTTTGCCATTACTTTTTATTTCTTCTGTGGATTCTAAAATACTATTAAACCATTCATCTACTAAATCCTTACCCCTTAGCCCTTTTTCAGTAATCCCGTCTTCAATTATTTTGAATTCATCAAGAATCAACATACAATCATGTATAAAATTTTCAAGATCTCTTTTTATGTTCTCATCACCTTGATTAGTACCCAGTTAAACCTTGTGTATTAGTTGAGGTATAAATATCACTTAGGAACAAATACATTGCCCGTGAAAAATCTTTGTAGACCAGTTGAGCTTTCCCAGCATTAATGCTTGTGGAAGGCCGCAACATGTACAACTCCTTTGTTAGCTGAATCTTTTCTTCTTGATCTAATTCATCCCATAAGGCTACAATTGTCTCACTTTTTTCTGCTAATTGGGTTATAATATTTTTCAGCGTTCCAATATAGTCACCATAGCTTTCTTCCAAAACAACTATATTTCTTTTGTTTTCCAAATGAAAATAGGTTCCTGATACGGTGAGTAAAACAATTAAAACAATAAGAGTACATGTATATATATTCTTTTTCCCTCTGGTAAATATGGCTGCCATGTTATTCACCCTCCCCTATAAAACTTATCCCCTCGACAAACTCCTTGAACTTAGAAGGTGACATTTTCTCAGGATGATAGCCAATTTTTCCTCCCGTGCTATCACCCCATAGGGTGGAGTTAACTAACTCTAAGTATACAGTTGCATTGGGAAAATCTTTGTTTTCTAATGCTGTGGTTATTTTGTTTAACATTTCTTTATAGGTGTTTTCTAAAATAGTAGTATTAACAGGTTCATAGGAGTCATATCGATGTTGAAGGTAATTGTCATATTGCTTAACATGCATTACTAATTTATCTATTCCCCTAGAGAAATCCATAAGGCTATTCTCCCAGCTTTCTTCCCTTCTAACATCAACATTTCTAGCAGCCTCTCCCAAAAGATTAACTGCATTAACAAAGTTTGAACGTAATGCCACCTCATGCTCCCTAAGATATCTTGCATCATCTCTCCCCCTAGCAATAACAGTTACATTCATCACTAAAAGAATAAGAACTAAAAATAATAGCACAAACCCCACTTTAAACTCTTTAAACATATGACTTATAAACCCTTGTTTTTCCACAGACTCTACCTCTATCCCATTTTTCATACACACACCCCTTTTGATTTTTACTTGTATATACATTCTGTAATCATATTTTTTAAATTTTTCTAATTATATCATTAATATTCCAAAAAAAAACATTTTTCCTTTTAATACTTTTATACTATAGATTTTTGCAAATATATAAATAACAAACCTTCCAATTATATGGTATAATTTCTATAACACTTTAACTTTTATCCAAATCGTTAGAAATAGGGGATGACTACATATGAAAATTAGATCTTGGTTGATTTTAATATTTTTTATTGGACTTATTTTTTATCTGTCTTCTATTCCAGGGCTCCAGGTTGTACCAGTACTTAAACAATTAAGCTCTTTATTGAGTAGATTTGATTTGAGCTTAACTAGATTTTCCCACTGGTTAGGTGGAGTAATACCACTTAATTTCAATGAACTTGGTCCCTTTAGAATATTGGGTGAAGACTTCCTGGTTTATGCCAGTGACAATCCTGCGATAATTGAGTTTCTTTTACGTAAAATAGCCCATGTAGTTATGTTCTTTTTTATTACCACTGCCTTTTTCCTCCTTGCCAGTCAGTACACAAAAAGACCTGGCACAGCCAGTATAATCGCCTTTTTTGGAGGAACCACCATGGCTTTTTTAGATGAGTATCGCCAAAGCTTTGTACCCACAAGGGTAGCAAGTTTGATGGATGTATTTATCAATATGGTGGGTGTATGTATAGCAATGTTAATTATTCATTTTTCATTGTTCATCACAAAAAGTGCCAGGATACAGGAGTATTACTATAAGAACTTTAAGGGTGATAAAAAGGATAGTGATAAAGAAAACAACTCTGTTGATAAAGAAGAAAGTGATAATAAAGATAGTGAATCCAGTCCCAATATAGATCAGCAAACAAAGGTATACGATAAAGAATTTTTAGACAAGGTAAATAAAGGCAGTTAATTGGTATTCACCCATTTTAGACAAGCAGCTGGGAATTCCCAGCTGCTCTTTTATTTTTAAAATCACACTGGAATAAAATACAACTGTTTTGAAGTGATTTTTTTGTTATAATATATGAGTTATGTAAACTACGGCTTTTTAAAAAATAACTTTTAAAGTGGGGAGGGGAAAGATATGGATCCAGTATCACACGCTATAATTGGATTATCTGTGTTTGCAATGCATCAGTCACCAGATATTAGTAATCCAGCTTTTATAGGGACTTTAATTGGAGCTGTGGCTCCTGATTTGGATATAGTAACAAAAATCCGCAGTGATTATGTTTATCTTAAACATCACAGAGTGGAAAGCCATTCTATCATAGGTGTTGTGGGTATAGCAGTGATAGTGACTTTAGCACTTTCTCTTTTTTATCCCACAGATCTGCTTCCACAGGTTTTCCTATGGACAATGATCGGAAGTATTTCACATATACTATCTGATTTGCTTAATTCATATGGAGTCTCTTTGCTATATCCTTTTAGTAGAAAGAAATATTCATTAAGCCTCATCACAATTTATGATCCTGTAATTTTATTATTGAGTGGCTATGTGCTGTTTTTTAGTAAAAGAAGTATCTTAGAAAATACTTCTATGGCAATGATTCTTTTTTTATACCTCCTAATTAAACAGCTAAATAGGCAATTCTTAACTAAAAAAATAAAAACGCATTATCTCAGTCAGTGTAACAAAAGAATCATTGAAAATGTCAGTGTTATGCCATCAGATTATAATATCGCCCAATGGGATTATATTGTAAGTACTGAAAAAGAATACATTGTGGGAGAAATTAATAGCCTTGGTGGTATTCCCACAGCATTTAGGCATCTGGATAAGAATTTTGACCCTATTATAGAAAAAACCCAAGAAGAAACTTTGGGATTATATTTTAAAGATTTTACACCTCTTTTCCACATTGAGCTGGAGCAGGAGTTAAATGGTATTATAGTTAAGATGATTGACCTAAGGTATAAGGTCAGGAACGGTTTTAAACACCATGCCATGTTTTATTACAACGAAAATGCTGAATTACTACGAAGTGTTTTTCATCCATTTAAAATGGAAAACCAGATAGAAGTTAGTGGAAATAGTATGGAATTATAGAATTATGAAAGCCTAGCTCAATTAAGCTAGGCTTTTTAATATCATTTTATTGTTAAGTGAGTTCGCAGTATTAGGTTATTTTGTGGAGTAACCTTAAGCGCTTATCTCTTCATTTCCATGTAGCTGACGGAACTGATCACAACTTAACAATAACTCTTGAAATTTGCCTTTCCCAACGATTTCCCCTTCATCTATCACAATTATAAGATCAGCCCTTTTTAGAGCCTGTATACGATTAGAAACAGCGATACAGGTTACATCACTTTTAGTAAACAATCTATTCCATAGTGCAGTTTCAGTGTTAACATCTAAAGCACTGGATATATCATCAAACACGTAAAGCTGAGAATTAGTGGCAAACATTCTGGCAGCAGCCACCCGTTGAAGCTGACCACCAGACAATTTTACACCCTTAGGTCCAATGACGGTATCTAGCCCTTGTTCAAGACTTTCAATGTCTTCTTCTAAAACAGCTGACTGTATTGCCTCGGAAATATCATAATCCCCCATTTTCTTTACCCCTAGGAGGATATTTTCTTTTACAGTATCACTGAATAAATGGGGTATTTGTCCTGTATATGCCACATTGGGTGGTACAAACAATTCATCAGGTTTTTCAATAAACTTATCATTCCATGTAATTTCCCCAGCATCTTTAGGTAGTAGACCAAGGAGTGTACGTAAAAGGGTGGTTTTGCCTGAACCTATTTTTCCAGTTATGGCTATGAAGTTTCCTTTTTTGATTTCAAGGTTTATGTTGTTTACACCTATATTGGTACCAGGATAGGTATAGCTTAAACCTTTTACATATAGTTCTTCTAATTGCGGCAGCACTGAGATAGAATTCTTATTTTCAAACTTCTTTAGACTTTGAGCTTTAACCAATTGATCTAAAGGATCACCATCTAAAATCTCTATCACCCTTTCATGGGAAACCTTAGCTTGATGATAAGCTGCCACCATTTTTCCAAAGTTATCACTGAAATCTGCCACTAAAAACCAATAGTTTATTATCAAAGCAAAATCCCCAAGGCTTATATCCCCTGCTAAAACCCAGCTGGCTGAGATTAAGAGGATTAGGCCAGTACCTAGATGAACCACATTACTTAGTATGCTATCTAATAATTTCGTAAAAAGAGAATCCTTAACAGCTTTTTGATGACGTTTATTACTCAAATTCATGAAATTCTCAATAACACTGGTTTCAGCTCCAGAAAGCTTTATTGCCTGTATAGAACTAAAAATTTCCCCCATATTGCCAATAACTTTTCCCGTAGCAGCCCTACTCTCTTGCCTATACTTATATACTCTTTTTCTGATTTGCTGTAAAGATATAGATACTAAAAATAATGGCAATACCACAAATAAAGTAATCTTAGAATTTACTAGGAATAATATTATCACTGCAATGGATGTGGAAACAAGTTTTCCCAATACATCTATGGGCCAACCCAAAATTTCTTCCACTGTAGCCACATCGTTATCCAAACGATTTTGGGCTTCACCAGGTGTTATAGTTAAAGCCTTTGAACCAGGTTTTTTTAATATGCCCTGTAATAGGTTTAATCTCATTAAACCTTGGGCGTTAAAACTAAACAGTATGCCGAATATTACTCCCACATAGGTAAAAATAATTCTTCCAAAGTATACTGCCACCAATGCTAAAACCAATAAATAAAAACTTCTTTCCAATTCAGTATTATATGTTAGGGTGTCAATTATCTCTTTAACTATAAGCACAGGTAACAATGGGAATGCTTCAACTATCATCCAAGACAGAACATTCCCTGTGTAAATAAGGGGTTTGTACTTAATTAACCTTCCCAGCACTTTAAAAAATCTCATGCTAACACCTCCTGTATGCCATTGGCCAAAAGCTTTGAAAAATGGCTATTGGGATTTTCTCTAAGCTTCAAATTAGATCCGTACTCTAAGGCTTTGCCCTTGTCGAGGATTAGGACATTATCCACTTTATCTATGGTCTGTAGTCTATGGGCGATGATT
The DNA here is from genome assembly GCA_964474005.1 of uncultured Eubacteriales bacterium. Lineage (GTDB taxonomy): Bacteria > Bacillota > Proteinivoracia > Proteinivoracales > Proteinivoracaceae > Alkalicella. The sequence goes on along the minus strand of CAYYRM010000013.1, from coordinate 12,720 downwards.
ATGGCGGTCCTATCTTTTAGTAAATGGTATACAGCCTTTTCCATTAGGGCCTCAGTATGGGGGTCCAATCTAGAAGAAGCTTCATCTAGTATAACTAGCCCAGGGTTTCTCAAAAACACCCGTACAAAGGCTAGAAGCTGAGCCTGCCCTGCTGATAGCCCTCCTGCATCGGAATCTATCACTGTATCTAGTCCATTGGGCATGGAACGTATCCATCCATCAAGTCCCATAGTCTCTAAGGCTGACCATATTCTATTATCAGAAATTCCTTTGTCAAAGAAAGTGAGATTATCCCTAATGGTTGCATTAAAGAGCTGAACATCTTGGGTAACATAGGCAATTGACTCCCTTAAGTTAGCGAGGGAAATAGAAGCAATGCTTACTCCGTTAATCTTTATTTCACCAGTGTTCACATCATATAGTCTTGTTATGAGTCTAGCCAATGTGGTTTTACCACTTCCTGTCCTGCCCACAACACCCAGTACCTTCCCTGGCTCCATTGATAACTCTAAATCCTCTAAAACAAGGGATTCCTCATAGCCAAATGAGATTTTCTGTAATTCTACCTTTAAGGGGCCTGGTTTCAATGGGACTCCTATTCCTTCTCGAATCTTATTTTTTGTATTTAAAAGCTCCTCCACCCTTTGTATACTTGCACTGGCCTTTTGTAGATCCGCCATTTGTCTTTGGATTTGCCTTAAAGGCATACTAAGTAACTCAGTGTAGTGGAAAATCAAATACACAGTCCCCACAGTTATTATCCCCTTACTCCATAAGAATCCTCCTAGTCCAAAGGCTATGGCATTTCCCATGGCAAAGATGGCTAAGGTAGATGTCCACATGGATATAGATGCAATCCCTGCCTTTAGGTTTAAAGGTAACCACTTAGCCAGATATCCTTTAAACTTATTGAGTGTTTTCTCTTCTGCTCCGTTTGCACGGATATCCTCTGTGTTTCCTAGTACTTCATTTAAAAACCCATAAAACTCCGTTACAATTTTCCGAAAGGCAACTTGCCTAGGCACTGCTATCTTTTGAATTACCATCATGATGTATATAGCTAAAAGTACAAATACAGCCATTGCAACACCCATACGCCAATCCTCAAGGAAAAGTATTATTATTACACCAATCATTAAAACAATATGACTTAAAACCTCGATCAAAAGATTTGAAAAGAAGTTGAACATCAAGGATATGTCTCCATCCACCCTCTCAATTAAGTCCCCTGGGCGATGTTGTTTGTGAAAGGTCATATCGAGGCCTATACAGTGTTTTAACACATCTGTTCGTAAATTGTTTGTGGCTTTCCACCCCAAGTTTTGACTTAGATATGTTACCCCTATGTTTACTAATTGTTGAGCAATGGCCACACCTATAAATACCATGGCTAAATTTCTTAAAACCCCTAAACCCTTACCTTGGGTGGCTGAATCCATAAATAGTCTAATGATTTGTGGATGCAATAATTGTAGTGATATGCCCATAAAAAACAAAACACTTAAAAACAACAATTGGGACCATTGGGGTAATAGATACTTTTTCAATAATCGCCAATCTGATTTATTATTTTTCATTATGTTTTCCTCCCTTTACATGGCTTGCCCCTTTAGTTAGCAGAAATCAGTAAAACAAAAAAGACCATAAGAAAGCAATGCCTTCTTACAGCCTAAATTAATATATTTAAACAAAGGGTATGAAAAACCCTAAAAGCTTAAATTAACTAGATCTGGATGTTTTGGGACCAACTTTCTACTTACCAAAAGAAGCAAACCCTAATAAACCTAAATTTAGGCTTAAAAGACTTCTTTATATTCACTTTAGTGAATTAGTAAGTAGTAACTATCATGCTCTGACCCCTTCCATTTTATATCCATAATAATTATAGTGAGAAATTGTGATTTATTCAATAGATTATCTGAGAATTCATAGATTGTTAATTTATTGAGTTATTTACTGGCGTCAAATGTGCTCTTTCATTCCCATTTACTTTTGATTTTCCTTTTACCATTTATAATCATGTCATTCAAATTTACAAAGGAGTTTGATCTAGCTTTAAGAAGAAGTTTTCTCCCTAATGGATTGCGGGTAAAAATTAATTCATAGTCTCCAGCTAACTTCGAGAGATAGTGTTGGAGGCTTTCTGCATATTCTTTCTTCTTACCTAAGATCTTTGGCACAGAGTAATAGTCTTTGCTTGTAAAAAAACTAATCTTTGATCTTTTCATCAACATATATCTGGGGTTATCAATGGCCCCTAAAAGCTCTCCCATACACTCTGCAAAAATATTTTTTTCATGGGTTGTTCCACCCTCAAGATGGCAACCAACAGTAAAATCATCGTATTTATTAGTTACTACCTTGGTATTATAGGTTCTAATAAAATCAGTTTGCTTTAAGGTTTTTAGCATTGCAAAATCTGACAAACTTCTTACGCAATAGTTATGATTGATATAATAGAGAATTAGTAGCATAATTCCCAATCAAGTAGTCTTTTGCTATCAATACTACTATAATAAAAACACCTTTCTCCCCTCAAAGGGAAAAAGGTGTTTTAGTATATACCTATAAATTAAAATGTTCTTCTATTATGCGCAATGTTTCATTAAAAGTAGTGTTTTCATCACGAATAAGATATTTCATTCCTGTGGCTTTTGTCCTTGCTATACTACGTTGGGACAGGCTTATCACTGCATCAAATACATTTTCCAGTGACTTTTTAGGGTCTGAGAGTTTGTTGATGACATTTAACATCCCTTTTTTGTCATCTCTATTAAAGTAGTCTCTTTTTATTATTTCATCTTTAGCATAAAGAAAAATCCCTTTGTTGTATGGTACTATCCCTTTTATAATGTCTGCTGAGTAGACACCATCTACTATTACAGGTTGATCCTTTGATAAGTGTAACAAGTCAATGATTATCATGCTCATTTCTTCATTCAATGCATCCTCTATCCATTTGGCATACTCCTCTGAAGGACGATTGAAAAACCATTCCCAATCGATAAAATGTCTGCACATAGCAGGCTGCTCCCATGGTGAGGCTATTTCTTTATGTATAAATACTTTTTCGTCAGCATTATACAAGATAAAATCGTGTTTCTCTGCTAGAGTTTTAGCCATGGTTGATTTACCACCACAGGCACTCCCACAAACCCAATACACATTTTTTAAATGATATTCTAAAACATTATCAGCTATCTTCATGAATTATCTCTCCTTTTTTTGTATTCTGAGGAAAGATTTTACCTTAGTTTTATAGGAAAAAAAGCTAATACTCCACTTTTCAACTATTTCACCACCTTAGGGTTACTTTGCTCTCTAAGTAAATTGGTTTATTACTATCATTTTCATATCTACTCACTAATTAGTTCATGTTTAAAGGATTTCTAGTAGTTCCCTCAAATCCTTAATAACATAAGTAGGGTTTAGACCACTTTTATTTACCTCACCATTTGGGTTGAACCAGCAAGTATCAATTTCATAATTATAGCCCCCTTGAATATCAGAGCTCAAAGAATCCCCTATTATTAAGGTTTTACCCTTATCAGAATGGGCTATTCTATTAAAAGTGTAGTCAAAAATCCCTATATCGGGTTTTTTATGACCTGTTTCTTCGGAAGTGATTATTTCATGGATATATCTTTTTAGTGGAGATCTGTTAATCCTTGAGTGCTGTACATCTGTTATCCCATTGGTTAAAATAACCACCCTATACTTTCCAAAAAGATATTTACATACTTCCTCTGCTCCTTCTATTAAAAAATGCCCCTCCCCAAGATGCTTTAAATAAGTCTTGCTAAATTCTTCTATGTCAACTTCAGTACCCTTGTTAAATAACCTTTTAAACCTTTGGGTTCTTAGGCTATTGGAGTCTATCTTTCCTAACTCAAAATCTCTCCAAATCTGCTTATTTATTACCCGATAGTTTTCAAGCTCTTTTTCATCAAAGGCTAAGCCAAAATGCAAATATGATTTTTCTAAAGCATTAGATTCAGCCCTTTGGTAATCAAACAAAGTATCATCGGCATCAAGTAGTATAACATCATACTTCATGGTATCACTCCTTTGAATAAGTAAAAACTCTAACAGATATTTGCCCCTCTGTTATTTACGCCAAAAGGTTGTGCAGTCTGCCTTATCTGAAATATTATAGTCTATAATTCTCTCCAATAAGGAAAAATCCACGGGGCTATCCCACTGAATACGTAGCAATTCTTTGGTGTGGCTATAGCCCACCTCAACTATTTCAGGGGCAAAGTGATTAATGGCTACTCTTTCAGGGGCAATGGCCAAATGGTGCTTGGATACGCTAAAGCCTATGATAAATGTGCCGTGATCAGTGAACATTGGTTGGTTCCAAGCTATTTTCGGGGTTAAGTTGGGATACTTTTTTGCAACCCATCCCAAAACCTCTTCAGTTCTAGCTCTATGTAGAGGATTATCGATTTTGTTTAAGTACTCAGTAAAAACTTCCATACAAACACCTCCAAGTTTATTTGTATCATTGGATAAATCTTTAACACACCAATACTTACATTATAACAAATCACTTATTTCTTTTCTCAAATTGTCCACTTTATACTCCAATGCTATGGCAGGATTTAGGTGATATTTATCAAGTAACTTATATAAATTTACAACTTCTTCTTTTGTAGCCTTTAGATGCTGGTCATGTATTCCATTATTTGAATGGAGATGTATATACACAATATAATCCCTTAGTTCCTTTATCCATTCTTTCAAATTAATCTTACTAAGTTTACAATGTCCCACATCTAAATTCACCTTTACATTAGGTAAATCTATGGTTTCAATCAGTTCTTTTAGCATCTGAGGGGTCGGCTCAAAAACATTTTCTAGTACAATGGTTCCTCTAAAATCTTTCACTTCTTTTAATATATCCACCCAAAATTCTTTGCTCTGAGTGTTATTTAACCTAACAAGATTGGGCTCATTTAAATATGGATTGATCTGACTATGAAAAACTATATAGTCAAGATCCAGAGCAGTAGCTATTTTTAACGCATTTAAATACTTTTTTCTGCTTACATCCCTGATTTGTAAATCTGGGCTACTGGGCTTTAAGTCTAAAAAGGGACCATGCATGGATTTTGGATATTTAAAGTCCTTAAAAATATTTTTATACTTCCCCACTAGAATTTCATTTTGTTCAAAACTCAAATTTGGTTCAGTGAAATCCTGTATTTCCACTCCGATTCCTAAATTGCTGTGTTCTATTATGTTCAACTGATCTAATGAACTTATACAATTCAATATTTTTCTTTTCATTTCATTACTCCTCTCATCCAAAATCTCCCTTGAATTCCAAAGGGAAAACTAGTCTTTGGTTACCTATATGATGGTTCTTCGTTAACTCTATTCCTTTTGATTTTATTGTTAAAACATGTCCCACCAAAATCTAGATTTCCTTGGGGGTTTTTTTATGTCAATAAAAAATCTTATATGAATAGTTTAACATACAAAACAAGTTTATTTTATTAACTTTAATGGAGTACTTTTCAAAATATCTGCAAAAACTTTTATACAATCCTTGACAAATAATAAAATCCTTTGTATTATTGTATTAAGCGCTTAATACAATAATACAAAGGAGTGATGAGATGTCTTGGAATCTTCAATCTGATCGCCCAATATACGCTCAACTAATTGAACAAATGGAGCTGAAGATTTGTTCTGGGGCTTATCCCCCAGGGTCTAAACTTCCTTCTGTAAGGGATTTAGCCAAGGAGGCATCTGTAAATCCCAACACTATGCAAAGAGCTCTTGCAAAATTGGAGGAAGACGGTCTTTTATATTCCAACCGCACCAGCGGTAGATTTGTAACGGAGGATAAAGGTATGGTACAAAAAATCAAAAACAAAATGGCCCAGGAGCATATAAATCAATTCCTTAATAAGATGGAAGAATTGGGCTTTGACAAAAGGGATATTGTTGACATTATATCTAGGGTAACTAAAGAGGGGGAGACGATGGATGAATAACATTCTTGAGTGCAAAAACTTAAGTAAAAGTTTCGGGTCAAAAAAAGCTTTGGATAATATCAATTTACAGATACCTAGGGGAAAGATTATTGGTCTTTTAGGTCCAAATGCCAGTGGTAAGAGTACATTGATTAAACTATGCAATGACCTTTTAACACCTACCCAAGGGGAAATTCTTATATCTGGGCATACACCAGGTATAGAAACTAAAAATATAGTTTCTTATCTTCCTGAGAAGACATATTTAAATGACTGGATGAAAGTATCGGATTTAATAGATTTTTTTAAGGATTTTTATCATGACTTTAATGCTGAAACTGCTTATGATATGTTAGCTAAGTTAAAGATTAATCCAAAGGATAAATTAAAAACAATGTCAAAGGGTACCGTAGTCAACATTCCTAGTACCATATGGCCTTTTATACCTCCCTGAAAAGCCTCCCCTCCAAAATAAATAGCAAGACCACATCCCAAAGTCAATATAAGGAAAATCAATGTCACAACCGCCATAATTTTTATCATTAATTTCTCCCTCCTTCTTTACTTATTAACCCGTATATGCATAGATTAACTAACTTTTCCAAATGTCTTCTTAATCCTTGCATAGGTTTACCACTATCAAACCAGTTAACTATCCCCATAAATAAAACGCTATTTAAGACCTCAATTCTCTCATCAAGGGATGTTTCCACTTCTGTGCTGTAATCATTAGAATTCAGTATAATTCCTCTGTAGATGCTTAGAAAGTCAAATTGCTCATTGTAGTTTTTATCACCATGCTTTTGAAGAATCTCTTTCAAAAAACAATGGAATAGCTCCTCTTCTCCTTCCATTGATACGGTAATCAGCTCAATGAATTTTTCAAGATTTTGTTCAAGGGATTTGTTGGAATCCATTGCCTCATGAATATCTAATAGTTGAAACTTTTCTACCGCCCATATTAACATAATCTGACTTTTTGAAGGGTAAAAATTGTAGAAAGTTCCTTTGGCGATACCCACCTTTTTAGTTATTTCATCTATGGTTGTATTTTCATAGCCCTTTTCCTTAAATATTGCAATGGATGTATCTGTGAGTATCAAATACTTCTTTAGCTATGTCCTTATATGAGAGTTTGTGTTACCTTAAATGGTCTGTAGTTATTTTAATAAAAGCTTTAATGGTTGGAGAAATCCACTTATCCTTGTGATATATCAAGAAAATGAATATATCCTCTTTTAAACCACAGTAGCTTAATTCCACCAATTTCCCTAATTGCATCTCTTGCTCTACAGACATTTTAGGAAGTAGGGAAATACCCAAGCCACTGATTACACATTTTTTTATGGTCTCAATGCTCCCTATTTCTAAAGTTGAGCTTGGTGTTATACCTTGTTCATCTATTTCTTCTTCGAAAATACATCTATAGCAGGCATCTTTTTCAATAAATATTAGCTGCTCACCCTCAAGGTCAGTTATTTCTACTTTCTCTTTCTGAGCTAAATGATGATTAACTGAAGATACTAAACTCATTTTTTCTCCCTTAAGCTGTTCCACTACCAAATCAAAATCCAAAATTTGGTTATCCATTAAAACTGCAATGTCAACTTCATTTTCTTTAACCCATTTTATAATATCTGAACATGCTCCTAACTTCAAAACAATTTGAACATCTGGGTATTTTTTTCTGTATTCTTCAAGAATAACAGGAAGTCTATATATGGAAATCGATTCTGGTGCCCCTATAATTATAGTACCTTTAGGATAGCCTCCACTGGAAACAACATCGTTAGCCTCTTGTGCTAACTTAAGAATCTGTTCTGCATATGATAGTAAAATCGATCCTTCATGGGTTAGATAAATTTTTCTTCCCAATCTCTCAAATAACTTAACCCCTAATTCTTCTTCTAAAAGCTTCATTTGCCCACTTACACTTGACTGAGCATAGTCAAGTATTTCTGAGGCTTTAGTAAAGCTTTGAGTTTTTGAAATGGTAACAAATGTCTTTAAAAGCTGTAAATCCATTACATCACCTCCATCAGTAAAACCGATAGTTATAATTAAAACTATCGTCTGCAACTATTCTAATTAGATGATACAATTTTCTTAGAGGTTAATCAAGTTAAAGGGGATGAAATTATGAGTAAAGATTATTTTGATAAAGTAGCAGCTGAGTGGGACCATATGCGTAAAGTTTTTTTCTCGAATAATGTTAGACTGGAGGCTTATTCCTATATAGATGTAAAATCTAAACCTTTTGTTGTGGACGTTGGTGCAGGAACAGGCTTTGTTTCCGAAGGATTAATTGAGTTGGGAGTTAATGTGGTTGCTGTGGACCAGTCCCCGGCTATGTTAGAGGTGCTAGAAAGTAAATTTAAAAATTACACTAACTTAAATTGTTTATTAGGAGATGCAGAGAACATACCATTAGCCAGTGAAACCGCAGATTATGTTATTGCAAATATGTATTTACACCATGTTGAATCTCCTAAAGCTGCAATAAATGAAATGCTTAGAATTCTTAGACCAGGTGGACGAATAATAATTACTGACCTTGAGTCACACAGTTTTCACTTCCTTAGGGAAGAACATCATGATTTATGGATGGGTTTTAGCCATGATGAACTTAAAAGCTTATATAAGGATGAGGGTCTTAGAGAAATCCAAGTTTTTTCCCTTAATGAAAGATGCTGCTCAAAAAGTTGCAATGATAATGAAAAAGCAAACATCGGTATTTTTTTGGCTACGGGAATTAAAGAATCAGTTTTACGAGGTGGAGGATATGAGTTTAACAAATAAACTAGGAACAGAAAAAGTTAGCAAACTTTTATATCAAATGTCCATACCTGCCATGGTAGGTATGCTAGTCAATAGCTTTTACAATATTGCAGATACAATCTTTATAGGTCATGGAGTAGGTCACATGGCTATCGGTGGCCTAGCCATAGCGTTTCCAATTCAAATGCTGACAATGGGATTTTCCCAGCTAGTTGGAATAGGGGCAGCCTCCTCTGTATCAAGATCCCTTGGAGCAAATGAACAAGAACGAGCTAGTTTAGTGGCAGGAAACGGATATATGCTAATATCAATTATTAGTCTTACCTTCGCAATAGGAGGCCTAATATTTACAGATCCCTTATTGAAAATCTTTGGAGCTACAGAAACCCTTCTTCCCTATGCTAGGGATTATACTCGAATTATTTTATTGGGAAGTGTTTTCTTTTCTATAAAAATGGTGGCTCAGTCTTTAATACAAGCTGAAGGACAGGCCAAGATTGCCATGTACTCTACTATGCTAGGTGGCTTATTGAATATAGCCCTTGATCCAATATTCATTTTCATATTTAAAATGGGTATCAAAGGTGCTGCCTATGCTACAATTATTTCTCAGTTTGTCTCTTTTGTTTATGTAATGATCTATTTACTTAGTGATAAAAGTGCTCTCGCACTAAAACTTCACCATTTAAAACTTAGATTAGATGTTGTAAAAGATATTTTTAGTGTAGGTACTTCAGCATTTGCGAGAACAACAACAAACACAATATTTTTGATTGTAATAAATAACTCCCTACGTTTATTTGGTGGCGATACTGCAATTACCTTGTTCGGTATCTTAAATAGAATTATTGCTTTTTTATTCTTACCTGTTCTGGGAATAGTTCAGGGTATGCAGCCAATAGCTGGATATAATTATGGTGCTCAAAATTTTAAGAGAGTCAAAGAAGTTATCATACTAGCAATGTTAGCTACAACTGGTATAGGCTTAATAGGAGCTATTATAGGCCTAACAACTCCCCATATAATTATTAGAGCTTTTACTAGTGATTCGGATATTATTAATAATGGGGCAGCTGTATTTAGAATTATAGTTGTAGCAGCTCCATTTATGGGAATACAGTTTGTTGGAGCCACATTGTTTCAAGCAATAGGAAAGCCTTTACCTGCAACTTTACTGTCTTTGCTTAGACAATTCATCCTATTAACACCTTTAATTCTAATTCTTCCAAACATATTTAATCTAAAACTAATGGGTGTATGGTTATCTTTTCCCATGGCAGATACCCTAGCACTTGTTATTACTCTTTATTTTATTAAAAACGAGTATAACAAGTTAAAAAATCATATACAAAGTGAAAACCCCATTAACATAAACATTAAAAAGCCTAAGCTCTCTGCTTAGGCTTAATCTTTTTAGTTTTCATGACTATAGTTATGAATAATCTCTAAGACCTCTTCTGGCTTGTACTTCGTTGAATTTAGTGTTATTGAGACAGGGCTATATCCCATTTTTCTGTTTAAATTAATCATTACCCTTTTATAAAATGGAAGCTCTTTTATTTTTTCCTCCAGGTTTTTAACATCAATAGAAATAAATTTTTGATTAAAAACCGTTGTAATATAACATGATTCAATATCGCCCCAAGAGATAAATCCAATACTGATGGCGCTGGATTTATCTGTAATTCCTTTCTGGTCTATAACGAGGATATTTTGGGGACTAATAAAACCTTTGATAATAAAAATTAAACAAGCTCCAAAAAAGATTATTCCTATACCACCAATTATTTTTGGAATAAAATTCAGTCCAAATAGATACGAATCATTAGTGCCAAAAACAAAAGCTGATAAAAAAACCATGATAATACCAAGTAATATCAGCGAAAACTGTTTTTGTTGACTTTGCTTAATAATAACCTCTTTTTCCATTTTCTTTAGCTCCTTTCAAATAAACATTCGGGTCCTTAACCTTTACACATAATTTAGGAAAAAACATAACCGTTACTAACTTAACTTTACATCTCAGAAATACAAAGTTTTTCATGCTCATCCATAATCCATCATGCCATATGTGAAACTTCTTTTGTCAAATAGATACTCTAAAATTCAAAAAGAGAATATGCAGCGCTTAATCCCTTAACTGTTTTAAAATTATCCTTGATATACATTTTGAGCTCATTTTTATCCTTGGGTACTTCCATGTACCTCAGGTTTTCCAGCAGATCCGCCTCCCACTGAATTTGAAAATCCAATCCATCTATTTTTGATGGAGTATGGTGATTACCAACTATAAAGCAGACCCTATCGATTTTAATTGGGTCATATCCTATTCTCTCTAAAATCTTTCTTGCTATTTCGGGGCCTTCTATTTCCTGATAATTCCCTGCCATGGATCCGTACTTTTTCTGTGCTTCTAGTACACCGATATCATGTAAAATAGCCACTATTGCGATTAACTCTTTCTCATCTTTAGTAAGATTTTCTCCCTCCATAATAATCTCAGCATTTTTTAGCACTTTCATGGTATGTTCAATTCCATAAGGAGCTTCTTTAAATATAAGCTTCATCTCTTCTATTGTTTTTTCTTTGTACATCTTTATCCAACTCCTTTATCTGGCTTAAGAGGTTTCACCTTTTCAATTATCGCAATAATTAATTTTATAGTCAGAAAACTACACATTAAGTACAGTAAATAATAGTACTAATCCCATTCTCCTTGCAATTGATTTAAAAAATTATGCTATATAGTAATATTATAACTGTTATTATAAAAATGAGGAATATTCACATTAGACTAAAATCTATGCAGGAAAGTTTCTATATTTAGCGAATTAACTAAATAGTATAAGCAATAAAGATACAATCCGTAAATATATTTAATAATTAAAGGAGAGATAGTATGAGTGATGAATTTGTGAGGAGTGTAATATGTTTAATTCCTTTGAATGAAATAGAAGGCCTAGAGGAGTTCAGACAAAAGTACATAAACAGCCCTGGAAAGGCTGTACCCTTTCATGTAACCCTTTTATCTAATTTTTACTTACCACATGATATTGATGAAACAGCGATATATAAACTAAGGGAAATAGCTAGAAATACTCCGAAATTTGAGTTTGCTGCTAAACCATTATCAAGCTTTCCTACCACCAATGTATTGTATTTAACCCCTTCTCCTGCTACTCACCTTGAAGAATTAGTAACAAGGCTTCATGACGCATTTCCTAAGTTTCATAAACCTGAGTATGGATTACCCGTATTCCATATGACCATAGCTCTAGGCAACAAACCTGAATCTACTGAGGAAATAATAGGCGAATACAAAGAACATTTTGGCTATAAGCCTTTGCCCTTAGTAGCTGGATATATAGCTATATTTGTTCAAAAGGAATATCAATGGCACCAACATCTTTCATTTGAATTAGAAGCAAGCCTCAACAAAGCCTAAGAACAGACAAGGGGACGTTTCCCGTGTCCTGAAAATAAGACAAGGGAAACGTCCCCTTGTATTGGGGGTGAGTTTATGAGAAAATTACATTCTTTTTTTGAGAATACCTATTTGATTAATAAAATAAATGAATTTTATCAGTTGAATTGCAAAGAAATTTATCTACATAGGGAAATGATAGGTAGTGTTTATTTTGTGAAAAGCACTAAAAAGAAATATGTGTTGAAAATTTATCGCCCATTCAATGCCAAGCAAGCTCTGCAATCTATCGATATTATTCAATATTTACATAGAAAAGGTTACCCAGTAGTGGCAATCATTCCTACTGTAGACGGTAAATTCCATATTAATTTAAGTATACCCCATGGGGATTGCATAGGAGTACTTTATGAATATATAGAAGGAATAGAACCTGTTATTACTGAAGAAATCACAAAATTGGGCTTACAAGTAGCTGAGCTTCATAACTTGATGGAGAACTACCCTAAGCCCTTAAAAAAGCAAGGTAAAAAT
>CAYYRM010000012.1:0-24531 GCA_964474005.1 uncultured Eubacteriales bacterium | reverse complement strand
CATTGGTTTATTATATTTTCAATGGTCAGATTACGGCTTGCTGTAACTTTCACAGCTTTACCCTTGGAGCTACCTATATGAATATGAAAATCACAATTATATTTTTTCATTTTTTTCCTCCCTATTTGGAATATATTTAACCTCCTGAGAATAGACTTTATCAAATCCATTCTTCAGGAGGTAGATTATATGTATTTTCATATTAACCAAAAAGGTATTTTTTTTCAAGGTAAAGCAAAGGACCTAATTAAGTTCTTAAAGGAATTAGATGGTAAATACTTGCTAATTAAGGATATGGTTAGAACCATAAACTAAAGACTTTTATAAACATATCTGGCCAAAGCTGTTAGGCAGGAAAAGTAGTGGGGATTTTCTTTAATCCCTCTTCCCATTGAAGATAATTTAAGTCTGAGTTCATTTGCCATCTCTTCAATATCAACATCCTTTGAAATTACAATCCTGTGTCTATGTAATAAATTCTCATCATTTAGCTGATTTAAGATCCTTTTTAGGTGTCTTCTATCCATATGTGATAGTACCAGGGTATAGTTACCTCTCATCAGAGTCCCCATAATTGTAAGGCTATGATGGCTAATGCCTCGATGCCTTTCCCTATTGTCAGCAAATCCTACCCTTAAGGCGGGGTAAACATTACAACCCAATTTATCCAAGGTATCGGAAATAAAACTTTGCTCAATTCCAGTGAAACCATACTTTGTACCAGTGCCCACAATCCCTGGACCCATACCTATTATGGTAACATCAGATTTTAAGATTGTAACACTTCCTTGGACTGCTGTAATATGATTTACACTTTCTAAATCTCCACCAAAGGAGTGTCCACATGTTATAACACCTTCTAGTAATCCTTTTTCCCTTAAAGCTTTTACAGCTTCACTATGAAAGGCTGGTAATGCACCTCCATCAGTCATGCAATAACTAATCTTAATGTTTGGGTTAAGTTTTTTAAAGGCTAATACCAATGGTACTAACATACTGTGAAGCTCCATGGTAATTACACTATGTCCCTTTAAGAGGACATCATCTAATTTTTCCCCCACTTGTTCTTCTATTGTGTATGTTTTAATTTGTAATGGTGTATATCTTAGTTTCATGATGTGCCCAGGATCATTATTTTTTCGTGATGATGGGTTTAATTTATTTATAACAAAATGGTAACCACCAGTACCCAAACTTAAATCCACAGCAGTGGTGTTAACATATACTTCTTCATCTATTTCGACTTTACCTGTGAGCTTTAAATAATTATAGGCTTTACTTCCATCATCAAGAAGTAAAACTTGCAGATTTTCATCGGATTTTATAATTTCCTTTACACTTTTAATTTCAGTATTAATCATTTTTTAACCCTCATTTACAATCAGACTCTTAACCAATCGCACACCATTAACCAAATTATCATAGGTTATATATTCATCTTTAGTGTGGCCTTTCTCCATTCCCACACCTAAGTTTACAGTTTCTATTCCCTTTTCATTAAATATATTTGCATCACTACCGCCCCCCCGGGGCTTAAGCTGCATCTTTATGTTTAGTTTATCAAACCTTTGTTTTAAAAACTTGACTATTTCATCTTCTGGGGTGAATTCAAAGTTTTTATAGATGGTTTCACCACTCCATTCCAAGGTCCCACCGGAATCATAAGTTATTTTCTCAAAGGTTTGTTTATACTGATTATAAAGATTTTGAACCTTATCAAAGCTATGGCTTCTTACTTCACCTTTAACTTCCACTAAGGGGCAAACCACATTTGTATTTTTTCCCCCTTGGATTATACCTATGTTAGCTGTTGTCTCTTCATCTATCCTACCCATTGGTAACTGAGCTATGATATTTCCGATGATTTTAATTGCACTAATACCATCTTCAGGATTAACCCCGCTGTGGGCTGCCTTGCCATGGATTTTTGCCACGAAGTCGATCTCTGCTGGGGCTTTGACTATAACTGTTCCCACATCTCCCCCACTGTCAAATACAAAAGCTCGCTTACTTTTTAGCTTACTTATATCTAATCCCTTCGAACCGTTTAAACCTGCTTCTTCGGCAATGGTGAAAACAATTTCAAGGGATTTTGTGCTTTTCCCTTCCTCTTTAGCTTCTATTAGGGCTTCTAAAATAGCAACCACTCCTGCCCTGTCATCAGCACCTAATATGGTTGATCCATCGGTAAATATCTTACCGTCATTTTCTTTTATAACAATACCCTCTGTGGGTTCAACGGTATCCATATGGGCTGCTAAAAGGATATACTCACCTTCTCCTTTTCTAGAAGCTATAACATTACCTGTATTACCTTTACTTCCTCCACTGTTGTCGACTGTTACTTGAAAATCTAATTCCTGAAGCTTTTGCACTAAGTAATCAGCCATTGGCTTTTCTTGAAAGGATGGAGCATTTATGTTAACAAGCTTTTTAAAATGTTCTATAACCTTTTCCATGTTCACCCTCCTAATATATGTAAAATACAGTGTTATTTTTAACTTAGTTACAATTTTTATTCTGAAACATTTTTTAGAAACCTTAGATTCCAAAGCATGGGAGTAGTGGCTAATTTTTCTCCCTTTAAAGCACTATTAAATAATTTCATTGCAACTTGTACACGACCTTCAAGCATTCGTTCGCCTGATTCAATATTCGCAAGCTTTGGATCTCCCATATAAGATTTCATTTCTTTATCAGACACCCAAGCTAAGGTATTGGCTAAGTGAATTAAATCCTTGGATAATTGCTTGGCTCCAAAAAAATTAAATATATTCGAAAACAACATAATCATTTTAACCCCACCTTTAATAATTGGGGGTTTAGATGCTTCAACTTTTAAAAAATCCCCTTTTATTTTATCAGGGGCAGAGGCAAGCATTAAAGATGTTTCATTGGTGCCTGCATGACTGTCATTGTCATCACCACAGGTACTAGGTCCTAGGTTAATACTTTCTAAAAAATCCTTATCATGTTGAACCATATATTTAAACTCTAGATTAAATGGATTGACAAAATAAAACTTGTATTTTTTCCACATTTTTTTTGCCACAGCTTCCATTGCCATTTGATGGGTAGGACCACCATGATTGTCTGCAATAAAAAGATATTTAAATCCTTGTTTTTGTAAACCCTTTGAATATGCTAATAATAGCTCTTCTAAAACCTTGGCAGGTACCGATATGGAACCTAATACAGGTAAGGCATTGGCTCCAGCATACAATGGGGGTAATTTAACCAATGTATGGTGTGGATGTGTTTTGTTTAACTCCCTCTTATAACGGTTTAATAGCTCCTCAGAGACAAATATGTCTGTCCCCATAGGCAGATGGTCACCATGGACCTCAATGGGGCTTACAGACATCAAAAAAATCGTCTTATCCCTATCTAATTTCTCTACTTCATTTTGGGTTAAATCTTGATAGTTTAACACATATCTCAACTCCTTTTTCCTGGGAAATTAACTATCTTTATTAAGAGATATTTCTTTATTGATTTCAATAATTCCTTCTTTTTAAAAATAAAAAGACAAGGGGTAACTTCTACCCCTTGCCAGTTTACTTACTTACTTAATTCTGCTCCTTTATCTAAAGCTGACTCATTCATTGGGATTAGGTTGTGACGATGTTCTGGGAGTACTTTTTTCAGTGATTCAATAATAGAATCTTTAGTTACTACTTTAGTTTGGGCTATTAATGTGCCTAATACAACCATATTTGCAACCCTAGAATTGCCAAGCTCATTGGCTATTTCATTGGCTGGCACCTCGATTACAGTTATGTCTTCTCTTTGGCATGTTCTGTTGATCAAAGAAGTATTGATTATTAATACTCCACCAGGTTTAACCATGGATTCGAATTTGTCCAAAGATGGCAAATTCATAGCCACAACCACTTGTGGTTCTACAACAACAGGGGAGCCAATTACTTCTTCAGAAACAACCACAGTACAGTTAGCTGTTCCACCACGCATTTCAGGGCCATATGAAGGCATCCAAGATACTTCCTTACCCTCTAGCATTCCTGAGTATGCAATTAATTGTCCCATACTCATAACTCCTTGACCTCCAAAACCAGCTAAAATCATATCTAACATCTTATTTAGCCTCCTTTTCGGGGTCCCTAAGGTTACCCAATGGATAATAAGGAATCATGTTTTCTTCTAACCATTTTAAGCTTTCAACAGGTGTAATCCCCCAGTTAGTTGGGCAAGTGGATAAAACCTCAACTATGCTAAAGCCTTTACCTTCAAGCTGTATTTGAAAGGCCTTCTTAATGGCCTTTTTTGCTTTTAGGATATGTGGTACATTGTGAACGGAAACCCTTTCTACATACACAGCACCATGAATTGTGGCTAACATTTCAGACATTTTCATTGGGTAACCTGCATGGTTTTCATCTCTACCGAAGGGAGAAGTTGTGGTAACCTGGTTTACCAATGTTGTGGGAGCCATCTGCCCACCAGTCATTCCGTAAATTGCATTGTTTACGAAAATAGTGGTTATTTTTTCACCCCTTGCAGCAGCATGAATAATTTCTGCTGCTCCTATGGATGCTAAGTCTCCGTCACCTTGATAAGTAAATACAACTTTATCTGGATGAACTCTTTTAACTCCAGTTGCCACTGCAGGTGCTCTACCATGGGCAGCTTGTTGCATATCACAATTAAAATAGTTATAAGCTAGCACTGCACATCCTACGGGTGCAACTCCAATGGTTTTTTCCCTAATGCCCAGTTCGTCCATCACCTCAGCAGTTATCTTGTGAATGATACCATGGGTACAGCCAGGGCAGTAATGCATGAATTTATCTGTTAAACTTTTAGGTTTTTCCCAAACTCTAACCCAATCCATTATTTTACACCCCCTGCTATTTCTCTAACTTTTTCAGCGATCTCTTGTGGTGAAGGAATCATACCGCCAGTTCTTCCATAAAAATGAACTGGTTTCCTTCCATTAACCGCAAGCCTTACATCTTCTACCATTTGACCTGCACTCATTTCAACTGTTATAAATGCTTTGGTGTTATCAATTACTTCATCAAAACAATTGTCAGGGTAAGGCCAAAGGGTAATTGGTCTAATTAGACCTACTTTAAGACCTTCTTTTCTTAGCTGTGTTATCGCAGTTTTACAAATCCTTGCAGTTGTACCATATGCCACTAAAACATAATCGGCATCTTCTGTTTGAAACTTTTCACACTTTACTTCGTTTTCTTTTATTTTATTATACTTCCTTTGGAGATCTAGGTTATGGTTTTCTAAATCTTCCGCAGCCATGTGAAGTGAATTAGTCACATTAGGCTCACGACCTTCACAACCAGTGGTAGCCCATGTTTTTTCTGGTAATTCCCTTTTCACAGGTGTTTTAAATTCCACAGGTTCCATCATTTGTCCTATAATACCATCACCTAAAATCATTACAGGATTTCTGTATTGGTCAGCTATTTCAAAAGCCTCCATGGTGAGATCCACTAGTTCTTGAACTGTGGATGGAGCAAGTACAACTAAGCGATAGTCACCATGGCCACCACCCTTAGTAGCTTGAAAATAGTCCGATTGGGCTGGCTGAATACCACCTAGGCCTGGACCACCCCTGACAATATTAACAATAACACAAGGAAGTTCAGCTCCTGCAATATATGAAATTCCTTCAGTTTTTAAGCTTATTCCTGGGCTTGAGGAAGATGTTAATACCCTAGCACCTGCACCCGCTGCACCATATACCATATTTATGGCAGCCACTTCACTTTCTGCCTGTAAAAATACACCACCCACCTCTGGGAGCTTACGAGCTAAGTAGGCTGGAATTTCATTTTGTGGGGTTATGGGGTAACCAAAGAAATAACGACATCCTGCTTGGATTGCAGCTTCACCAATGGCCTCATTACCCTTCATTAACTTTTTAGCCATATTAGACCCTCCTTAATTATTTTTTTGCTTCTTTATCTACTACTATTACACTATCTGGACAAATCCTTGCACATTGGGCACAACCAATACACTTTTCCATGTCGTAAACAGTGGCAGGGGTGTATCCCTTCTTGTTAATTCTGTCCTTAGACATTTTGACTATGTTTACAGGACACACTATATTGCACAGTTCACAACCCTTACATCTTTCTTCATTAAATATTACTCTAGGCATTTTATATGACCTCCTTATCTATAGCCATGGCAGTTTGTAGTCTAAATCTATGGGGAAGATATCTGTCTTAAGCTTACCGTTTAAATCCAACACAAATTCCCTCAAAGCTGTGGTAAACACAACCCTTAACCCAAGACTCTCACCTGCACTGATTACTAGTTTTTCCCCTTCTATTATAAGTTCAGGTGTGGTTAGTTCACCAAGGTTAGAATTGTTTATTAACCCTGTAATTTTAAGTCTGGATTTCTTTTCGATACGTTCTTTTATGACTTTTATACCTTCAACTGTTGATGTGAATGGTCTGTTACTATTTACCACCATCCAAAATTCATAATCTGTTTTAATAATTTGATGATAGTACCTTCCAAGGACGATTGCACCATCATCACCACCAACATCAAAAACAACTGGTTGTTTTCCATTAAAACTTGTGATTATTTCTGGAGCTAGGGCAGGTAAGTCAGCCTGACCATATTCTTTATTATAAACAACTTCGACATTGTATTTTTCTAGATCATTAACACTATCCCTTGACCTGAAAAATGGATTAACAATATCTAAATCCACAAGCTTGGCAGAGTTTTTCTCTTTAGCTAAATATTTACTATAATTAAGTGAAACCTGTGTTTTACCGCTTCCGTACTCCCCACAAAAAATATAAAGGGATGACATTTTATTTTAGACCCTCATAGGTTTTAGGAGTCTCTTCACCTGTAAGAACTCTTAACCCCCCCTCAGCCAATGCAAGCATTTCATCTTCTCCTGGATAGATAAGTACCTCGGCTATAAAACTCACCCTATCTTTTATCCATTTAACCAAAACCTTATCATAGGCCAATCCACCTGTTAAAATAATTCCATCAACTTCTCCTTTTAACACTGCAGAGCAGCTCCCTATTTCCTTGGCCACTTGGTAGGCCATGGCAGAATAGATAAGTTCCGCTTCTTTATCGCCTTTTTCAATCATCCCCTGAACCTCTCTGCCATCATTTGAACCCAAGTAAGCCACCAAGCCACCTTTACCCACTATTTTTTTCATTACTTCCCCTAATGTGTACTTTTCTGAATAGCAAAGCTTTACTAAATCACCCACTGGTAGTCCACCACTTCTTTCAGGGGAGAAGGGACCTTCGCCATCTAAAGCATTGTTTACATCTATTACCCTACCTTTTTTGTGGGCACCAACAGATATTCCTCCACCTAGATGTGCAACGATGAAATTAAAGTCAGAATATTCACCATCCAAATCTTTAGCCGCTCGTCTAGCCACAGCCTTTTGGTTTAAAGCATGAAAAATACTTTTTCTTTCTATCTCTGGCATCCCCGAAATTCTAGCAATATCCTCTAGCTCATCAACCACCACTGGGTCAACGATAAATGCAGGTATATTAAATTGCTCCGCGATTTCGTTTGCGATAATACCACCTAAATTTGATGCATGTTGTCCAAGTAAACCCACCCGTAAATCCTCAAGCATCTTATCATTCACTAAATAGGTTCCACCAGGCATAGGAGCCAATAGTCCACCTCTACCTACAACAGCAGATAGCTTTGTTAAATTTATACCCTGTTCATCTAATGTTTTAAGAATTACTTCTTTTCTAAATTGGTATTGATCTATTATGGTCTTATAACCTACTAATTCGTCTGCTAAATGACGAATAGTTTCTTCAAACAAAGCATTGTCATTTTCAAATACAGCGATTTTAGTGGAGGTAGAACCAGGATTTATTGTTAGAATTCTAAAACTATTAGGCATTTTTAGATATTCCCTCCTTCATAGGCAGGGAGTTGACCCTAAGCCAACTCCCCCACTTTAATTATTTATTTAAAAAAGTTCTGTGTACACTGCCGATTTTCTCAATTCTTTCTTCGGCCATTTTATCTGCGGCAATGTAACTTGGGATATTGTCTCTATTAGCGATTTCATATACTTTAAGGATGTTATCATATATTTTAGATATTTTTTGCATAGCTCTTTCTTCATTGTATCCTTTTAACTCATCGGCTACGTTAATTAAACCACCAGCGTTGATTACATAGTCAGGAGCGTAAATGAAACCTTTTTCATGAATAATATCTCCATGGCGTTCTTCTTTAAGCTGATTGTTTGCCCCTCCAGCTATAACTTTACATTTTAATTGAGGGATTGTTTCATCATTGATGGTAGCACCTAAAGCATTTGGAGAGTAAATATCACATTCCACTGAGTAGATTTCATCTAAGCCAACAGCTGTGGCACCAAATTCTTTTACAACCCGATTAACAGACTCTTGATCAATATCTGTAACAATTAATTTAGCCCCAGCATTGTGTAGATACTCACATAGGTAATATCCCACTTTTCCAGTTCCTTGTACTGCCACAACTTTACCAGTTAAGTCATCAGATCCCCAAGCTATTTTTGCACAAGCTTGCATTCCTCTGAAAACACCATATGCAGTTTTAGGAGATGGGTCTCCACTACCACCATGGGCCTTAGATATACCTACAACATGCTTGGTTTCTAAATTTATAAAATCCATATCATCAACAACTGTTCCAACATCTGCAGCAGTGATGTATCTACCATTTAAGCTTTCAACATAACGACCAAATGCTCTAAATAATTCCTCTGATTTTTGAGTTTTGGAATCTCCCCAAATTACTGTTTTTCCACCGCCTAAATTTAACCCAGCAGCAGCGGCTTTATATGTCATCCCTTTAGATAATCTTAACGCATCCTCGATAGCTTCTTCTTCTGTGGCATAGTTCCACATACGAGTTCCACCCAAAGCAGGACCTAAAGTTGTGTCATGAATACCGATAATAGCTTTTAAACCAGAAGCCTTGTCGTGACAAATTACCAATTGTTCATAATCATACTTTTCCATGTACTTAAAGATTTTCATTTAAACTCCTCCTTAAAATATTTAATAATGGAACTACCTATTGGCAGCCACTAAAACACCTAACGCAATTGAGTAAAGTTTTGCTTCGTGGGTATCAGATCTAGAAGTCAAAACCACAGGTGCCTTTGCCCCTGCAATAATTCCTGCAGTTTTTGCTTTGGCAAAATAGACCATTGATTTATATAACACATTTCCTGATTCAATATTTGGAACAAGTAAAATATCTGCACTTCCTGCCACAACGCTTTTGATCCCTTTATGTTCAGCAGCTTCAAGGGAAACCGCATTATCCAGTGCCAAGGGACCGTCTATAATACAGTCCTTTATTTGTCCCCTATCAGCCATTTTAGAAAGGTTTGCCGCATCTAAGGTTGGTTGCATATCTGGATTCACAAGTTCCACTGCTGCTAAAGGTGCCACTTTAGGTTTATTATTTCCCATGGCTTTGGCCACTGTGATAGCATTTTGAACTATCTGCGCCTTTTGACTTAAATCAGGGGCAATATTCATTGCTCCGTCAGTTAATAAAAATAATCTATCAAATCCTTGTACTTCAAGGACAGCCACATGGCTCAATATTTTACCCGTTCTCAAACCAATTTCTTTATCCAGAACAGCTTTTAATATATCGGCAGTTCCTAATAAACCTTTCATAACTAAATTGGCTTCACCCTTTGATACCATCTCCACCGACAATCTTGCAGCTTTGATTTTGTCTGGTTCATTAATGATTTTGCAGTTTTTGATATCAAAGCCTTCTTTTTGGGCAATTGAATTAATTTGAAATTCATCACCTACCAAAATGGCATCAACAATACCTAAACGTACAGCTTCACTTACGGCAGCTAATACTTCGTTGTCCTCTGCTGCTGCCACTACTAGGGTCTGTTTTGTAACTTCCTTTGCCTTGTCAATAATACCTTTAATTGTGGTTAGCAAGAATAAATACCTCCTCTAGTAAGTTTTTGCCTGTTCTTCGTTTTTTAGTACCCGCAATGCTCCTTCAGCTAAGGCAATCATCTCATCCTCACCTGGGTACAATAACACATCTGTAATAAATCCAATGTATTCTTTAATTTTTTCAGTTAAAGACTTAGAGTGGGCCATTCCACCAGTTAAAATTATTTTATCAACTTGGCCACTTAATACGGTGGCCATGGCTCCTATTTCTTTAGCTATCTGATATGCCATTGCATTATAGATTAATTCTGCCTTGTTATTGCCTTCTTGAATCATTTTTTCCACATCCCTGACATCATTGGTGTTCAAATAACCCACCAGTCCACCTTCACGGGTGATTTTCTTTTTCATGGTGGCCAAGTCATAATTATTTGAGAAGGCCATTTTTACCAAATCACCAACGGGTAAACTTCCAGTTCTTTCAGGGGAAAATGGACCCATTTCATTGGCATTATTTACATCTATCATACGTCCTCTTTTTATGGGAACTATGGATATACCTCCACCTAGATGTGCCACAATAAGGTTAATTTCCCCTAGGTTAATGCCCTGATCCTTTGCATATCTATGGGCCACCGCTTTTACATTTAAAGCGTGTAAGAGGCTACGTCTAGGTATGTCTGGCATACCTGAAACCCGAGCAATGTCATCAAGTTCATCAACGGCTACGGGGTCAACTATATAGGCATTTACCCCTAACTCATTAGCTAATTTGCTAGCTATTAAACCACCTAAATTTGATGCATGCTCCCCTTGTACACCAATTATCAGGTCTTCTTTCATTTTGTCATTAACTGTATAAGTACCGCTTGCCATGGGTCTTAGTAAACCACCTCTACCAACTATACAGTTTAACTCCATTAAATCATTGTCCATAAGCCATTTACGTATACTTGTGTATCTGTAATCCAATTGGTCTGTAATTTTGTCAAATACTTTCAACTCATCTACACTGTGATTTAGGTTTTCACTTTTTACAAGTTTTCGATCATGAAAAACCGCAATTTTAGTAGATGTGGAGCCTGGATTTATTGCTAAAATCTTAAACATAAAACCGCCCCTTACTTATGTGTTCTTTTTATCCTACCAATCTGCTCTATTCTTTCTTCAACCATTTTATCAGCAGCTATATAAGTAGGTATGTTGTTTTCTTTAGAGATTCTAAAAATGTTAATCAAAATATCATAAATGGTGGAAGCCTTTCTATATGCTCTGTCTTTGTTATATCCACCTGGCTCTAACTCATCAGCCACTTGAATTAATCCTCCAGCATTAACCACGTAGTCAGGACCATATACTATACCCATTTCATGAAGCTTGTCACCATGTCTTGGTTCTGCCAATTGATTGTTAGCTGCCCCTGCAATTGCCTTACATTTTAATTTAGGAATTGTATCATCATTTATTATTGCACCTAAAGCGTTGGGGGAGAATATATCACATTCTTGGGAATAAATTTCTTCAGGTTGTACAATTTTTACTTGTGGGAAATCTTCCACTACTTTGTCAATATGTTCTTTTACAATATCAGTACCTATAACTTTTGCTCCCTCTTCTAGTAAGTATTTTACTAAATGGTAACCAACTTTACCTAAACCTTGTACAGCGACGGTTCTATTTTGTAGTGAATCATCACCAAAGGCTTCTAACGCAACGGCTTTTATACCTTTCCAAGTACCAAATGCTGTAATTATAGATGAGTTTCCCCCACCGCCATACTCTTCAGGTAAAGCACCAACAAAGGGTGTCTCTTTTCTACAAATAATAAAATCATGAAAAGTTGTACCCACATCGGTACCTGTGCTAAATCTTCCTTTAAAGCCATCTACATATCTACCAAAAGCTCTGAATAATGCTTCACTTTTATCTTTTTTCGGATCTCCCCAAATCAATGACTTACCGCCACCATAATCACAGCCGCTGGCACCTGATTTATATGTCATGCCCTTTGAAAGCCTCAATACATCTTGTATAGCTTCCTCTTCTGTTTCATAAGGCCACATCCTACATCCACCTAGTGCGGGACCTAAAGTAGTATCATGTATTGCAATTAAAGCCTTTAACCCTGAGGTTTTATCTTGGTTAAAAATTAATTGTTCATGTCCTTCCTTTTCCATCATCTCAAAGATTTTCATAGGGTTCCCTCCTCAAATTTATCATGTATAATTTTAATGCAACTTATGTGCCAAAATTTGTGGGTATATCTTAGTCTCTTTTATTATTTGAATTAGGGTATAATATAATGTATTTTTTTCTTGTAATATGAAAAAACATAGGGAAATAAACCCTATGTTTAACATTTTTATTAAAACTATTTATCAATTATTTCCTTGCATTTTTTTGCAAAATCTTGCACTTTTTTGCAAGCAAATTACTGCAAACTGTATTTTTCGATTTTATTATACAGGCTCCTTATGGAAATATCTAAATCTTTGGCTGTTTTAGTTTTATTGTAATTATTACCCTTTAAAATTTTTTCAATATGTTCCTTTTCCACAGCATCTAAAACCTGCGCCAATGGTTTGTTTACATCCACTTCAACTGTAGGATTTGTAGCAGCAGGCAATTTTTCATCGCCAAGTATGGGCAGGTGAGTTGGATTAATTATTGTTTCGGAAAAATCCATATTTATAATTGCTCTACCAATGACATTTTCAAGTTCTCTTACGTTGCCCCTCCAATGATACCCTTCTAAAACACCTAAAGCCTCTTCACTTATTCCTTGTATACTTCGACCATATTCTTGATTAAATTTCCTCAGTAGATGTAGAGATAATGGCCTTATTTCTCTTTTGCGCTTCCGTAAAGGAGGTATAAAAATTGGTACTACACTTATCCTAAAATAAAGATCCTCTCTAAATCTCCCAGATTTAATGGCCTCTTCTAGGTTAACATTGGTTGCAGCAATAACCCGTACATCCACACCTTGAGGTTTTGTATCACCCACGGGCACAATCTCCCTCTCCTGTAACACCCGTAATAGTTTAGCCTGAAGGTTTAAGCTTATTTCTCCTATTTCGTCTAAAAAAATCGTTCCACCGCTGGCTTGGAAAAAAAGGCCTTTTTTTCCTCCTCGTTTAGCCCCTGTAAACGCACCATCAGCATACCCAAATAACTCACTTTCCAACAGGCTATCGGAAATGGCAGCACAGTTGACACGTATAAACTGGTTAAATTTTCTGCTAGATGAATTATGGATAGCATGGGCAAATAACTCTTTTCCCGTTCCACTTTCTCCCCTTAAGAGGACAGTGGCAGGGGTCACTGCGGCATTTTTTGCCTGTTCAATTGCCATTCTCATAATGGGCTCATCGGCAATGATATCTTCAAATGTGTATTTTGCTTCAAGTTTTCTAATAATGCGTTTTGCTTTTTCTAACTCATCGTTAAGTCTTTTTATTTCTGATATATCGTGAATCACAGCCACGCTACCCTTTAATTTATCATTGACAATAAGGGGTGCAGCATCCACTATAACTTCTTTACTCAGTGGTCCTACTTTCATTTTTGTACCTTTAATTGGCGATCTTGTTTGAAGTACCTTTAGGTGAACACTGTCACCTTCACTTATGTCCACTGTGGCTGGCTTCCCTATAATATCTTTTTCTGTAAAACCCGTTAGTTTTTTATATGCAGGATTTATTATAATCCCCTTTCCATCTTGATCCACAACGGAAATGGCATCCTCCGTTGCATTTATAATTGATTCTAACAATGTTTGTACTTCTATTTGGTTAGTTATTTTTTCAGCTAAGGCTTGAACTTCTGTAATATCCCTAAATACTGCCACAGCACCAACTAACACTCCACTTTCATTAAAAACAGGCATTCTGTTAGTTAAAATGGCAATATCTCCAACCATTTGCTTTTTATTTAGTTCTGGTTTTCCCTCTTCTAAAACCCTATATAATCTAGTGCTAGGGACCACAGATTTTACATCTTTACCTATGCATTCCCTATAGGGAAAACCTACAATCTTTTCAGCGGCCTTATTCATAAGTATTATATTTCCATGGAGGTCAACTGCCATTATAGCATCATAAATACTATCTAGTATACCTTGTATTTCATGGGGTCCAAGTATTTTTTTTCCCATATTTTTGCCTCCCATCCCTAAACTTAGCTACGCTAATTCTACCATGAAATCTAATATATGTTAACTGTTTTGACCAATATTTTGCATTAACTCCCCATTGTTACGAAATAAATAACCCATCCCCCCAAGCAAAACTGGGGGATGGGTTATTGTAGGATACTTGTGGTTTTTCACTGGTGTTTAAGTCTACCTAACCTATCTAAAAATCTCAGTGCAGAATTTCCCTCTATTATTTTCGTAAAGGAATATTTTTCACCTATAATCGTAAGTATTACAACCATTGAGTATACTATAATTCTAAATCTAAATGGAATAGCCAGAAGGTTTAACCCTGTTACTACACCTAAAAGATTAGCTCCTGCATCCCCTAACATCCCTTTTTCCCGAAGGTCTAAAAGTAGGGTATATAATGCCATTCCTAATATGGCTAAACTTAAAGGTTGGGTATTGTTAATAAAAGGGACCACAATAAGGAGGTTTGTGACCATAAAAACCTTTTGACATCTTCCAGGTCTAAGATCAAAAAAATTAAAAAGATTTACAGTTAAAGCTATGAAAATTAAATCAATTATCACTAAATAGTTATCCCATGAAAAATATAATAATAGTATTGCAGGTATCCCAGCGGCTTTTAAAAAACCAGTGGTTATTTTGCCTTTAAAAAATGCCTTAAAATGACCTTTAAATCCCTTATTCTCTTTATCCTGCACAACATCATCTAAAAAACCTATAATGAAAACACTGGTAACCACAAAGAAAAACTTATAATCCACCTCCCATTGTAACAAATGAGAGATTACTGCAAGGCTCACTATTCCAGCCATAAAGACCAATCCAATGGCAACTGGTATCTTTTCTTTACGATAGTTTACTACAACCAGTTCCCCTTCCAAAGCCAAATTAAGTATGGGCCTACCTAGTAATAATGCCAATATTAAACCTATTAATATATACAAATAAACCAACTATTTCACCTCTCTTAATAGTTGCCTTAAAATGCTAACACATTGTTTTCCCCTATGGATGTATCCCCTAAGGTCATTGGCTGTATATCGATGGCTCATATTGGTAGGAACTTCAATAAATTTGTAATTATGTTTAGCAATTATCAAATTCATATATGTTTCAAGTCCAAAACCAGGGGCAAAGGGAGTACATGCTTTAAATACATCAATGGTCATTATCCTTTGACCTGACAAAGGAAACTGAAAATCCAAGCCTGTTTTTAGCTTCATGCCTTTTTTGGCCACTGTCATTGTTATTCCAAGGCCACCCTTTTTTTTCTTAGGAAAACCAGCGATTGCCACATCGTAATTATCCTTTAAGACAGGGTTTATAAGCTTTCTTAATTCTATGGCAGATGAGCCTAGATCAGCATCCACCATCCCCACAAATGGAGTGTCTACATATTGGATAAGAGAATTTAATGCCCCACCTTTACCAAGGTTTTTTTCAGCTTTGATAAGTAAATGGGGATTAGCTTTCTTAGCTTGATTATAAGTATCATCACTGGATCCATCATCAAAAACTAAGACCTTTGATACTTCTTCAATAGCCTTAACATTTTCAATGGTCTGTTGTATAGTGTCTTCTTCATTATAAGCAGGAATCAAAATTGTTAACATATGGTTCCCCCTAACTATTCACTTACTCTTCTTACATTTTCTTGTATCTTTTCAAGAAACTCCACTTGTCCAACTTTTAAATCTAAATTATCAATTTTGGGGATACTCTTATTTAGTCTATCAAAGGGTCTAGAATTTACTCCATTATACTTTACTGCAAACACTGAATTATCACCCTGGGCCATTTTCTCAGTTATGGTCCTCAAGGATTCATCTGAATCCTTGCCTTCAAAGAAGAAAATGAATTCTTGTTCATCAAAATCGTAATTCCCATTGAAACTTATTATCCCTATCTCTTCAAGATATTTTAATGATGTTTCATCATTTGTGGTCAAGTAACCCACTAACCTTTCACTAAATACACTGGCTATATCAGCACCGTTTACCTGCAAAAACTCTTTTAAAGTTTCTGATACTAAAACCTCATCATAGTTTATTAGAAGAATATTTTTAAAGAAAATCTTATTATTTTGAACTATTTGTAGCTCGTTAAGTTCAAGGCTATTGGAAAAAGCCACCACTGCAAAATTGTCCTGGTTGTGATACCTAGCAATGGCGTTTTGAAATAAAATTTCTTCATGCCTGTGTAGCCTATTGTTGTCTTCAGCTAGCTTTTGCATCTGTTCGGTTATATCACTTTTTTCATTTTCCAATGAATTAATCCTGTTTTGCATCAGCTGAATTGTTGACATCTGACTCTCAATAATAATATTATCACTTAAAGAAGTCCCAATTACTATCCCCAGTGCCAATGCTACGAAAATACCTACAACTGTTACGATATGAAATTTAAACCCTGGCATATTTGTCCCCTCCTAAAAACTATATCTTAGTCTCATTAAAAATAGTCTGACAAGCTGTTGTACTGTTGGTGAGTAAAATGCAATAACTAAAAACGGTAACAACATTCCTACTATTAGCCAAATAAATGTCCTCGCACGCATTGGACTATTGTAAAGTATGCTAACCCCTTTACCATCCACAAGTTTCTGACCAATCTTTAGTCTTACTAAAAAGGTACTAGCCATACCCTTTCTACCCTTTTCTAAAAAATCAATCATATTGGAATGGGTACCTAGGGCTACAATTATTTCAGCCAGATAATGGTACGCCAATAACATAGCAATATCTTCACTGGTTCCAGGGGCTTTGAATACCTTTCCCTTTAAACCCAATTCCTCTAGTCTTTCCAGGCCTGGGGCCCTACCATCCACATAACCATGAACTATTAACTCCTTTGCACTTCTAAGACCATCATCTGACACACTGTCCATATCACCGATTATAATATCAGGCTTCATTCTATGCTCCAAAAAAGCATCTGCCCCGCCATCAACTGCTATTAAAACAGGCTTAACTTCTTTGATAAATGATTTTATGGCTAAAAGGTCTTCCTTATAGTTTTTACCCCTAACCAAAACAACCACTGGTCTGTTTTGTATTTTTATATCAATTTTAGGAACTTCTATAAAACCAGTTACCAAGCTTTTTTCTTTTTTTGCGTATGTCAAGGTATTCTCAATAAAATCATCTAACACATTGCTAAAATTAGCTTCAGCCATGTCAAGCTTATGTTGGATATCGTCAATATTTAATGGCTTACCCAATAAAAAATTATGTTCTAAAATCATGTTATCATCTATTTCTATATCAGAGTCATTTTTAATGATATCCCACAGGTCACTGGAAACATTGTCCCATAATAATATACCCTTCTCTACCAATAACTTAGGTCCAAGATTGGGATAAAATCCAGAGATGGATTCTTGGATATTAATAACTCCTTTAATCTTTCTTTCTATAAGTCCCAGTGCTGCAATCTCATCAATATCCCTATGGGATATCAAAGCGATATCTCCGTAATTTAATTCTTTAATTAAGTCCTTAGTTTTTTTATCTTTTTTTATTATTCCCTTAACATTCATGATTCTCACCCCAAAAACCTTCAATATAAGTATTATTGTTTGAAAATTATAAAATATACTTTATACTAACTCAATATTTAACTATACCACATTATTTTAAAAAGTTCTATTCCCCTTTTAGCTATAATCAAAAGAACGCTTCTAATAATATTCGAAGCGTCCGTTTTTGTCTGGTGTTATGCTGTTTTACTTAATTGGCAATTCTTTCCTTTTGAGAAATCCTTATATTATCTGCAATAAGTGCGATAAATTCAGAATTGGTGGGTTTCCCTTTATCTGTTCTAATTGAGTATCTGAAAAATTTGTTTACAGCCTGAACATTATTTCTTCCATTCCAAGCAGACTCAATGGCATGTCTAATGGCCCTTTCAACCCTAGAAGGAGTTGTATCAAATTTTTCCGCAATGGCTGGATATAAAAGTTTTGTCACACTATTGATAATATCCATGTCATTGATTACAAGGGAAATGGCTTCTTTTAAAAACATGTAGCCTTTGATATGAGCAGGTACACCAACTTCTAGAAGTACACCTGTTATCACATCCTCAAGATCTTTTTTAACAGGAATGGGATTTGATTTCATAATACGATTGACACTAATTCTATTATTGTTTAGTTGTCTAATTCTTTCAACCAAAACTTCCATGTTAAAAGGCTTAAGAACATAATAGTCTGCACCCAGTTCCAATGCTTCTTTGGTAATTCTTTCTTGACCAAAGGCAGTAAGAATGATAATTTTGGGTTCCGGCGTAAGGTTCATATTTTTAACCTTTTCCAAAACTCCTAAGCCATCTAAATGAGGCATTATTATATCTAGGATAATAACATCGGGTTGAATGTTTGCGATTTCATCAACCGCTTCAACACCATTGTTTGCTACTCCTACAACCTCTAAATCTCCCTGTTGTGAAAAATACTCCTTTAACATACTGCAAAAATCTTCATTATCATCTGCGATAAAAAGTCTTATCATTGTACATCAATCCCCCTCATTAAATATCTATATACCTATTCGACAAGTTGTATAGATTTCCTTCTTTTTTATTTAATTTTTTCAAAATTCTTTTTTGTCTACAAAATAATCTATAAATAGCTAAATTACGACATTTTATGTATATTTTTATAAATAATTAAAAATAATAAAAATAAAACTAAGGGAGTATACAAAAGTCCCTTAGTTCTAATCTAACATACCAGACTCTAAAACCATCCATTCGATAAAACATCCATATCCTTTTGTGGGGTCATTTACGAAAACATGGGTCACTGCACCCACAAGCTTTCCGTCTTGAATTATAGGACTACCACTCATACCCTGTACAATACCACCGGTTTTATCAATTAACCTCTCATCGGTGACTTTAATAACTAATCCCTTTGGTGCAGGATTATTTTGTATCAAGATTTTTTGAATTTCTATATCAAATTCTTCAACCTTATCGCCATCAACAACGGTTCTTATTTTAGCAGGACCTGCCTTTATCTGATGCTTTAAAGCTATGGGTATTGCCTCTCGATTTTCTGATATTCTCTTTGTATCTTCCAAGTTTCCAAATATCCCAAATTGGGAATTTATTTTTATATCCCCTTCAAAATCACTTTTAAATTTAAGCATGCCTCTTTTTTCCCCAGGGTTACCCCTTTTTCCAGGAACAATCCCAGTTATTGTCGATTCCATAATTTTGCCATGATGCAAATCCACAGGTTCTTGGGTGTTTGAGTCTGCTATCACATGACCCAATGCACCATAGGTATTTGTCTTAGGATCTATGAATGTCATTGTCCCTACACCTGCAGTGGAATCCTTTATAAATAACCCAATACGATATGTCTGGGTTTGTTTACATTTTTGAGGTGTTACATTTAGATCAAATGTTTTATCTTTTCTCCTTACAGTAAATGTTAAATCTTTACCCTTTGCACCAAATTCTTCTATATAGGTTGCAGCTGTTTCCACATCAGTTACTTCTTTTCCGTTAATCTTTAATATTGTATCCCCAACTTCAATTCCAGCTTTCTTAGCTGGTTCAATATCTCCTTGTGGAGTTGCTACCTTATCTAAACCTACCACTAAAACTCCTTCTTGGCTAACCTTTACTCCTATGGAATCACCACCTGGATAAACTTTAACCGGTGGAATTACCTCAACATTCATTTGTTTTAAGGGGATTACTCCAAAAAGGTTAAATTGTATTTGGTAATTTCCAATCGCTTCTGGTCTAACTTTAATGCCTTGGGAAGTATCTATATCTACAGCTACATCACTAACTGAAACACCATTTATTAAAATGTTCTGGCCTTTGTTGATGGCCGTTATTCCCAATGGAAGTCCCATTTCAAAGTGATGTTCTTCTCCTGAAAACATTTGAACTTGTTTTGGAAAACTGTAAAAGGTTCTCATGGGGGTACTAACAGCTATAACGGCTATTAAGCAAGCTAGTATTATCCCTAGAAATTTTCTTTTGTCATCCCTTGGCAAAACCATCACCTCCTATTTTTTTAGGTATTTTCTTTAATTGGTTTATTTTTTTATCTTACTTTTAATTTGTTCTTACACAAAGATTTTTATGCCGAAAGTTTACATAATACCATGTTTAATATTTGACAGTATAGTTAAATAAATAACAAATTTCCTATAAAAAACTTATAATAATATTTAATAAAAAGCGTACTAATAAAAATTATAAAATTTTTGATTATTAAAGCTTCATATCTTTTATATAAAAAAATAAAAAATCCCAACACCTAAAAGATGGAATATCTCTAAGTGTTGGGACTTTTGTATTTTAAAAGATTTTATTTGAAGCCTTGGGCTAAGGACAACATTTCCCTTGCATGGTTAATGGTTGCCTGGGTTACCTCTGCCCCAGAAATCATTCGGGCAATCTCTGTGATTTTTTCTATTTCTTCTAACTCAATAATTGTAGATACTGTTCTACCATTAACTTCATTTTTAACAATCTTATAATGGGTATTAGCCATCACACAGATTTGCGGAAGATGACTTACACAGATAACTTGTCTTCCTTTACTTACATTTATAAGCTTTTCTGCCACTTTCTGAGCTGTTCTTCCACCAATTCCAGTATCAACCTCATCAAAGATTAACGTTTCAATTTTATCAATTTCCGCTAAGATGTTTTTCATTGATAGCATTATTCTAGACATCTCTCCACCACTGGCTATTTTTGCCAAGGGTTTTAGAGGTTCACCGGGGTTTGGAGAAATTAAAAACTCTACGGTATCTAATCCCTTATCAGTAAATTTTACTTCTATATTTTGGTTAAATTGCACATGGAACACAGTTTTTTCCATGGATAACTCCCCAAGCTGTTCAGTGATTTTGTCACTTAACTTGCTGGCAGCTTCTTTACGGACTTCAGTTAACTCAGTTCCTGTAATTAGCAGCTCCTTTTCTAAGGCTGATAACTCAGATTGTAATTGTTTAAACCTCTCTTCACTATTAACCAATTGATCTAATTCATTGTTTCTATTATCTAAGTACTTTAAAATTTCTTCAATGGTAGAGCCATACTTTCTTTTCATTCTATTAACTTCATCTATTCGCATTTCCACCTGTGTCAGCGCTTCAGTATCAAGCTCTAAGGTTTCCCCATATGCCAGTAATCCCCGAGAAACATCCTGTATCTGAAACAGTGCGGCCTCAAGTTGGGAAGCAAACTCAGCCAATTTAGGGTCATATCTGGTCAAATTATTTAGTTCGTCCAATATTGTCCCCACAACTTCCACCACAGGCGATACCTCATCCCCTTGATAAAGCATTAGATACCCTTGCATTGCACCATTATATAGTTTTTCAGCATTTATTAACATTTTTCTTTTGTTATTTAACTCTTCATCTTCCCCTATTTTTAAATCACAAGCGGTGATTTCTTCTATTTCAAACTTTAATAGGTCCATTTTCCTTTCGCGATTTTCCACATTGGTATCAAGCTTGTCCAACTGAGTAAGAATTCTCTTTCTTGTTTCATATAAATCAATGTATTTATCCAGTAATTTTTTTGTTCCTTGGCCCCCAAACATATCTAGTAGTTCTAAATGTTTCTGGGGGTCCAGTAAAGAATGATGTTCATGCTGTCCATGGATATCTATCATGTCCTTTGTTACGTCTTTTAAAATTGAAACTGTGACCATTTTATTATTGATTTTTGCAATACTTTTTCCATTTGAGTATAATTCCCTTGTAATTATCAGTTGTTCTTCATCGACTTCTATATCAAATTTTTCTTTGATTTCCTTTGATTTTTCTAAAGTAACACTAAAAACCCCAGTTATAACACTCTTATCAAATCCAGTCCTTATAAATTCTCCCGAAGCCCTACCACCTGATAAAAGAGTTAAGGCATCAATTACTATGGATTTCCCTGCTCCTGTTTCCCCAGATAAAATATTTAGACCGGGTTTTAAATCTAATTCAAGATGATCAATTAGTGCGAAATTCTCGATAATCAATTTGTCTATCATATTTTTTCCTCCTTAAAACTTAAATCCCTTCGGGTATCTCTATTCATTTTATATCTTAAAATATCGAGGAAATTTTTACCCTTAAGTCTAACCACCGACACGAAGTATTTACTCCCCGTTACCTTTATCTTGTCGCCAGATTCTAAGTTTATTCCCTGTTGTCCATCAACTGTTAACACAACATCTCTATTGGCGCTGGATAATATCACTTGGATTTCAGAATTATTGCTTACCACTACACTTCTGGAGTGTAATGAGTGTGGGCAAATGGGTGTTATAACTGTAACTGGCACTGCGGGGGTAACAATGGGTCCTCCCGCTGATAAAGAATAACCTGTGGACCCAGTGGGTGTACTTATGATCAATCCATCCCCAGGGTAACATTCTAAAAAAACCCCATCCACAAATGTTGTTAAATTAATTATCCTTGCAAAAGGTCCTTTGGAAATTGTTATTTCATTTATGGCCAATGCTGTATCTACCGTTGTACCTTCCCTTATAACAACAGCCTCTATCATTTGTCTCTTTTCTATACTGTAAAGCCCTTTATGTATTTTTTCTATGGCATCTTCTATGTCTTCAATTTCAACCTCAGTTAAAAAACCTAAGGTACCTAAGTTTACACCTAATACCGGAACTTGATTTTTTGCATATTCCCTAGCTATTTTTAGAAATGTACCGTCTCCACCTAATACTAAAAGAAGTTCAACATATTCAGGAAGACTGTCAAATGAAATGGTTCCCTCTAGATAGGAGTCTTTATTACTAAATATATTAAATCCCTTACTTTTTAAATTAGCAATAATTTGGTTTGCAATATCCAGTCCTTGTTCCTTTGTAAAGTTGAGAAAAATCCCTATGTTCTTCATAAAATTGCCTCCTCTAAAGGAATAAACGATTGATGTATATACCCAATATTGTAAACACAACTAAAATAAATCCTTTTTTACATATATCAAATAAAACCGTATCTTTGGATATTTTAACTGAACACTCTTTAATGGCCTCTCCTTTAGTGTTTATGAAGAGCACTCCTTTTATATTATAACATACCATATTACTTAATATCTTTAGTTTAATGAGACTATCCCGTAAAGATACAGTTTGATGGGCTGTGTAACTTTCAACTAATAGTTTTTTCCCTTGATATTTTACCACAAGCTTAGGTTCTATATAATCAACTTGATTGGTTTCATCTTTATAATATTGTATTCTTTTTGGTGTACATATATCAATAACATTATACCCTTGTTTTTCCAAGGCTTTGATTATATTTTTATCCCTAGCTTTAGCTTGATCCACATATCTCTTGATTTTATAGCCTCTTATTATTTTATTAGAGTAAAAGTAAACTATACAAATTAGTATAAACAATAACAAAGCTTTATCCATAGGTTCTAACATTAAATCACCCCCGTATTGTGTTAAATTCGTTATCTAAAAGAAATTATCCTTTTTTTAACTAAAAAAAGATGGCCTTTAAGCCACCTTCTACTGGAAACCCTAGTTAAAATTTTTTTTTGCTTCTTCCACCACAGAATTTATTTTATCATCATTTATTGTTTCTTCAACTTCGTTGATCTTAGCATAAAGTAAATATTCAATATTGCCCTCAGGACCAGTGATGGGTGAAAAGCTTAAATCAATGGGGTATAGGGAAATACCTAGACAAAACCTAATCACGTCTTGAATAACTCCTTTGTGCACTTGGAAATCTCTTACCACTCCTTTTTTACCCACCTTGTCACGCCCAGCTTCAAATTGAGGTTTAATAAGGGCCAAAACTATACCGTCTTGGGCTAGTATTTCTTTAACCTTTGGCAAAAGGAGTTTAAGGGATATAAAACTTGCATCAATAACAGCAACTTCAGGTACTTGATCAAATTGCTGTTTTTCAACATGTCGAAAATTTGTCCGTTCCATGTTTATAACCTTAGGATTGTTCCTAAGGGTCCAAGCCAGCTGACCGTATCCAACATCAACTGAGTACACAAGTCTGGCACCATTTTGTAATGAACAGTCTGTAAAACCACCCGTTGATGCCCCTACATCAACAATCACCTTATCTTTAAGGTCGATGTTAAACACTTCTAAGGCTTTTTTGAGCTTTAACCCACCTCTACTTACAAAGGGGTTTTCCTTTCCTTTTACCTCAATTGCAATATCTCTATCCACTAATAAGCCAGCTTTATCTAATTTTTGTTGGTTACTGTAAACTAGCCCTGCCATTATTGTTCTCTTTCCCTTTTCACGGCTTTCAACTAACCCTTTTTCCACCAAAAGCTGGTCCAATCTTATTTTTTTATCCATATTTTTTTACCACCATCAGTTCCAAAGCTTTATTATAAATTCCCTCAATGGATATTCCATATTTGGTTAAAATCTCATTTCTGTCACCATATTC
>CAYYRM010000011.1:0-24708 GCA_964474005.1 uncultured Eubacteriales bacterium | reverse complement strand
AGTAATTGGTGGCGGTGATGGTGGTACCATCAGGGAAATCATTAAACATCCATCAGTTGTAAAAGCCACATTGGTTGAAATAGATGGAAGGGTAATCGAGTTAAGTAAACAATACCTTCCAGAAATCGCCGTGGCACTAACTGGTAATGATAGGGTTGATGTTAGGGTTGAAGATGGTATCAAGCATATACAAGAATCAAAAAATACCTATGATATAATACTGGTGGATTCCACAGAACCTGTGGGACCTGCGGTGGGATTATTCAGCCAAGATTTTTATCAAGGTATTTATGAAGCACTAAAAGAAGATGGTCTTATGGTTGCACAAACGGAGTCACCGTTTTTCAATGGGGATCTAATTACCAATGTAAATAAGAGACTAAACAATATATTCCCCCATGTGCAAACGTACTTAGCAAGTATCCCCACTTATCCAAGTGGTTTGTGGAGCTTTACCATGGCAAGCAAAAAATATAAAATAGATGATGTAAATACTGAAAATCTATATGCCATTGACACGAAATATTTCACCCCAGATTTACTGAAAGCAGCAACTAAGCTTCCAAAGTTCGTTCAAGACTTAGTAAAGGGTGAGTAGTAAAAATGACATTATTTCAAAATGTAGAGTATACCTCTAATTTTATGGGTGCTAAAGAAGAATATGATTCAGCAAAAGGTGTGCTGGTTGGTGTCCCCATGGACTACACCGTTAGTTTTAGACCAGGTTCACGTTTTGCAGCCAAAAGAATCAGGGAAGTTTCATACAACCTAGAAGAATATAGTTTTTATTGTCATAAGGATTTAAATGAATGTGATTTTTTCGATGCTGGGGACCTTTCGTTGCCCTATGGAAATGTTGAAAAGTCCTTAGACTTAATTCATCAATCGGTGGCACAAATAGCCAAGGATAAAAAAATTCCCTTTGTAATTGGTGGTGATCACCTAATCACCTACGCATCTGTTAAAGGTGTTCTAGAGAGTTATCCAGATTTGACAGTTGTACACTTTGACGCCCATGCTGACTTAAGAAGTGATTATGCCGGTGAAATTCACTCACATGCCACGGTGATAGGTAAAGTTGTAAGGGAATTAAAGGTGAAAGATGTCTATCAATTCGGTATAAGATCTGGAACCAAAGATGAATGGGAATTTGCTCAAAAGCACACCAAAATGTTTCCTTTTGAGGTGGAAACTCCCTTAAAATCAGTAATTGAACAATTAAAAGGCAAACCCATATATTTAACCATTGATATCGATGTGGTGGACCCAGCATTTGCACCTGGTACAGGTACTCCAGAAGCTGGGGGAATAACATCAAAGGAGTTACTAAACAGTGTTAAACTGCTTTCTGATTTAAACATAGTAGGCTTTGATATCATTGAAGTGGCCCCAGCATATGATGTAAGTGATATTACTTCTGTATTGGCAGCCAAGGTTATCAGGGAAAGTCTGTTAATGTTCATAAAATAAAGAGATGGTGGTATTATGAGACCTGTTCAAATAATAATAAAATCAAGTCAGCAAACCCCTTCAGGTCGCTCTCACATGGAAATTCAGGTAGAGGGGAACTATGCCATTAAGGAAAGGGTAAGTTATCTTGTGTATAAAGAACCAGTAGGAACAGGTTTGGACAACACTACAACTACTTTGAAGTTAGAGAAGGAAAAGGTTACCTTAATTCGCACAGGATCAACTGAACTTAAACAAGTTTTTGTTGAAGGGGAAACAACAAATAGTATTTATAAAACACCCTATGGCAACTTTGACATGAAAGTGGACGCCCAGGGAGTAAAAGTAGAACTAATTGAAGACAAAGGGAAAATCGACTTACAATACCACTTAAATGTCGGTGGTGAGAGGATAGAAGATCAAAAACTTAACTTACATTTTTATTCAATCTAAGTATTTTAGGGTGGGGTGAGTTAATAACTCACAAGAGGGGATATTTTGGAAGGAGGCCTTTAGGTGAAAGAAGCTTTACTGGCTTTAATTGCAGGAGGAATAGTTGGAGCTTTATTTGCCAAGGTTGGATTACCCATACCCGCACCACCTAGTATTTCAGGATTGATGGGAATAGCAGGTATTATGCTAGGCTATATCATTGTAAATAGGTTTTTATAAAAGATTAGGACAGCTTACCTTGGGCTGTCCTTCTTAATAAATCCTATGCCCATTTTTGGGCAGAAAGTGAGGTGTATTATGCGAATTGAAGAAATCTTGACGGGTATTTTAGATGCCATCGATGAGGGTATTCATGCAGTTAATGAAAATGGTATAACCATTTATTATAATCCAAAGGCCGCAAATCTAGATGGACTACAACAAAAAGATGTCATTGATAAGCATATTTTAGAGGTTTTCCCCTCCTTAGATAGAACATCAAGCACCCTTCTTAAGGTACTTAAAAGTCAAAAGCCCATATATAATCAACAACAAACATACACAAATTACAAGGGACAACAGGTTTTTACTGTAAATACGACACTGCCCATTTTTAGGCAGGGGATACTGGTTGGTGCTGTGGAAGTATCAAAGGATATTACCCAAGTAAAGCAGTTATCAGATAAAATATATGAGTTGCACAAAAACATGTACAAAAACAAAGAAAAGAATATTATAAAAGAACAGCACCTTTGTCAATTTGGAGATATAATAGGTAACAATAAAGAGTTTTTAAAAGTAATACATAGAGCTGAAAAGATAAGTAAATCTGACTCAACTGTCTTAATCACAGGGGAGACAGGTGTTGGAAAAGAACTTTTGGTGCAATCCATACACAGTAGCTCACATCGACAAAACAAAGCATTTATTGTTCAAAATTGTGCTGCACTACCTGAAACACTTTTAGAGTCAATTCTGTTTGGGACAGTAAAAGGAAGCTTTACGGGCTCAGAAAACAGACAGGGATTATTTGAGCTGGCTTCAGGGGGAACTCTTTTTTTAGATGAAATAAACGCCATGCCCCTTAGTTTGCAGTCAAAGCTTTTGAGGGTATTAGAAGAGAAAAAGGTTAGAAGGATAGGAGACACCATTGAAAGGTACTTAGATGTTAGAATAATGGCGGCCATGAACGAAGACCCAGAAGAAGCACTGGAAAAAGGTAGGTTAAGGCAAGATCTTTATTATCGACTTAATGTTGTATCCATAAGAATTCCTCCTTTGAGGGAAAGAAAAGATGATATCATGGGTTTGGTTAATTTTTTTATAGATAGAAACAATAAGATATTTAAAAGTACCATAGAAAGTATTAACAACGAAGCATTTGGAATTTTATTAGATCATGACTGGCCAGGTAATGTAAGGGAACTTAGTAATTACATAGAGAGGGTGTTTAATTATAAAAATAGTGGCCATATTGAGGTGGATGATCTGCCCACAGCCCTGATGCGTAATAATACCGAAAAAGAAGAACTCAGGGAAATGCTCCTTAAATACGAGAAAAAATTGATAACCAAAGCAATGGTCAAAAATCAAGGTAATATAAGCAAAACAGCAGCAAGCTTAAGCATTCCTCGACAGACATTACAATATAAGTTAAAGCAAATGAACATAGGTGGCGATTTTTAGCCACCTTATTTTTTTGGCACTAATCTTGCATAATAATAAAGTAAATTATTGAAGGGGGAATATTGTATGAAAGGATGTCCTTACGGAACCCATAGGGTTATAGAGCCTAAGGGTTTGTTACCACAACCGGCTTGGAAGATTAACAATGGCATGGAGCTTTATGATAACGAAATACTTATTAACGTCATCTCATTAAATATTGATTCAGCAAGTTTTACACAAATAAAAGGGCAAGCAAAAAAAGAAAATAGGTCAATTGAAAGTATTATTTTAGAAACTGTGGATACCAGGGGAAAGCAGCATAATCCAGTTACAGGTTCTGGGGGTATGCTAATAGGTACTGTAGCAGCCATAGGTGAGGCCTTGAAGGATAGTACAGATCTTAAAATAGGGGATAAGATTGCAACCTTAGTTTCCTTATCTTTAACACCCCTAAAGATTAAGGAAATCCTAAGGGTTAGGGAAGAGTCAGATCAGGTGGATATAAAAGGAGAAGCAATTTTGTTTGAAAGTGGTATTTATGCCCTTTTGCCCAAAGACATGGATGAAAGACTGGCTTTAGCTGTCTTAGATGTGGCAGGGGCACCGGCCCAGACCACAAGACTTGTAAAAGAAGGGGATACCGTTGTTGTAATTGGAGCAGGGGGTAAATCTGGGGTGCTATGTCTTTATGAAGCAAAAAAAAGAGTAGGGGAAAAGGGAAAGGTTATTGGCATTGAGTACAGTGAGGAAGGCTGTAAAAGAATAACGGATACTAACCTAGCAGATGAAGTTATCCAAGGGGATGCAACCAACCCTGTGGATATATTAGAAAAGATCAAACAAGCCACCGCCCAAAAATTGGCGGATGTGGTTATTAACTGTGTAAATATACCTAACACAGAAATGGCAACAATACTATCCACAAAGGATAGAGGGACTGTGTACTTTTTCAGTATGGCAACAAGTTTTACAGCCGCTGCCTTAGGTGCCGAAGGTGTAGGTAAAGATGTAGATATGTTAATAGGAAATGGATATGCAAAGGGACACAGTGAAATAGCCCTTAATATACTAAGGGAGAGTAAAATAATTAGGGAGTTATTTGAAAAAATATATCTGTAGGGAGGGATTTTAATTATGAACTACTTTAACAAGGTGGATAAATATAAGGATGTAACAAAAGAACAATGGGATGATTGGCATTGGCAATTAAAAAATAGAATAACCTCCGTTGAGGAACTGAAAGAACTCATTGATTTAACTGAAGCAGAGGAAGAGGGTATCAAGCAATGTCTCAAAAGCCTCAGGATGGCCATAACACCTTACTATGGGCTTTTGATGAACCCAAAAGACCCCAATTGCCCCATAAGGAAACAAGCTGTTCCCGTGGGAAGAGAAATTGATATGGGTAAAAGTGATTTAGATGATCCTTTATCAGAGGATAAGGACTCACCGGTTCCAGGGATAACCCATAGATATCCCGATAGAGTTCTTTTCTTAGTAACAGACCAATGTTCCATGTATTGTAGGCATTGCACCCGTAGAAGATTGGCTGGGGCCACAGATAAGGCCATGCCTTCAAATCAAGTAGATCAGGCATTGGAATATGTTCGTAGAACTAAGGAAATAAGGGATGTTCTAATATCTGGGGGGGACGGTTTATTAATTTCAGATGATAGGCTTGAATACATTATTAAATCCCTAAGGGAAATTCCACATGTGGAAATAATAAGGATTGGTACTAGGGTTCCAGTTGTTATGCCCCAAAGGATTACAGATGAACTTTGTACCATGTTAAAAAAATACCATCCCATTTGGATTAATACCCATTTTAATCATCCTAAAGAATTAACCCCAGAAAGCAAAAAGGCGTTGTCAAAGCTTGCAGATGCAGGTATTCCATTAGGAAACCAATCGGTGTTATTAAAGGGCATAAATGACTGTCCAAATATAATGAAGGACTTAGTGCATAAGCTGGTCCTAAATAGGGTTAGACCCTATTATATATATCAATGTGATTTATCTAAAGGTATTGAACATTTTAGAACCCCTGTTAGCAAAGGTATAGAAATAATTGAAAGTTTAAGGGGACACACCTCAGGATATGCGGTGCCAACATTTGTTGTTGATGCACCAGGAGGAGGGGGTAAAATACCAGTTATGCCTCAATACTTAATCTCCCAATCTCCCTCCAAAGTTGTTTTAAGGAATTTTGAGGGGGTTATTGCAGCATATTCACAGCCCACCGATTATGTGGACGAGTGTCACTGTGAATACTGTAATGGGGAAAACAATGATAAAATTGGTGTGGAAACTCTTTTTACAGGTCAAAGAATCAACATTGAACCAGCTGATCTTAAAAGGGGTACACGGAGAACAAAATGAGTGAAAGATTTTTAAAGGCTATAAGGGAAAAATCAATACAATCTATTTCCATAGTGGGATTAGGAAAAAACGTTGGTAAAACAGTTACATTAAACTATCTAGTTAATTTTCTTTCACACTTAAACTTAGGGTTAACTTCCATTGGTTTAGACGGAGAAAAAATTGACCAACTGACAAACACTAAAAAACCCAGCATATTGGTTCCAAAGGGAAGCCTTATGGCAACAGCTACAAAAACCCTAAGGGAAAGCACAGCTAAATATGAAATTTTAGCGGGGACAGGTATAATAAACCCTTTGGGGGAAGTAATGATAGTGAGGGTATTGGAGCATGGAAATGTGATTTTAGCAGGGCCTGAAAGATCCAATGACCTTAAAAAGGTTATAGAAATTTTGACTAAATACCATTGCCAAAAGATTTTGGTGGATGGAGCCATTGATAGAAGGATGTCCGCATCCCCTTACTTAACCAGTGGTTGTATATTAGCCACAGGTGCTTCCTATAGTAGGGACATAAATAAATTAATCAGGGACACTATACATCAAATTAAAATTCTAACCTTGCCTAAAGCCGATGAAATTATTTTGACTAAGATAGATGAGCAAAAGGATAAAACAAACATATTACTTATTTGTGAAAATAGGATATATGAACTTCCGTTTACATCCCTTTTGAATGCTAAAAATATAGACAGATTTTTTGTTAAGGATTATTTAAATAATCTAATTATAAAAGGAGCCCTTTTAGATGAATTTATCTACCAAATTACTCCTTTGGTAAAACAGGGGTACAGAATAAATATAGTAGTAAAGGATGGTACGAAGGTATTTGTAAAACCTGAGCTACTAATGTCATTTGAAAGGGCTGGCGGAGAAGTTAAGGTCATGGAGAATTGTAATTTGTTAGGGGTTACGGTGAATCCTGTGGCAGTTGAAGGTTACGGATTTGACAGTGGGAAAATTATTAGCATTTTAAAGGATTACACGGACAGTCCTATTATTGACCCACTGTCATAAAGGAGGCTCATAATGGATAAGTATTTTCTGGGAAATAGCCTTAAATCCACAAACTTTAAGGAAATATGGGATGATTTAAATACTTTCTCACCATATGGAGGGGATTATAAGGGGAAAGTGAAGCCATCATTCTCACCAAATAAGTTAGTAAAGGAATATGAGTTGACTGATATTTTATACAAAAGAATATTGGGGCACCCCGCAGAAATTCATGAGCTAGTTGACATTCTTAATGGGTTAAAGGACAT
Source organism: uncultured Eubacteriales bacterium (assembly GCA_964474005.1). Taxonomy (GTDB): domain Bacteria; phylum Bacillota; class Proteinivoracia; order Proteinivoracales; family Proteinivoracaceae; genus Alkalicella. The sequence goes on along the minus strand of CAYYRM010000011.1, from coordinate 17,513 downwards.
ACGGCCAACAATTACAAGGATTTTAAAGGATGTAGTTTTGGAAAGCGAAGAATTGTTTTACCTAAAAAGGTGGCTTCTGGATATTGAGAGGATAAAAAAAATACTCATAAAAATAGGGCTTTATGATAAAGTGTCTTTTAAAATTCAAACAATCGATAACCTTTTAGCTGAGCTATCTTTGGGAAATCCAGGTCCATCCTTTTATATTTCTGACCAATATTCTGAGACCCTAAAAAAACTTAGACAAAGGAAAAGCCAAAAAACTGGGTTATTAGAACAAATGCTTCAAGAAAGAAAGAGGAGAATAGAAGGGATGTACAATATTTCCCTTAACATCCAAGGCAATTTAAAGGTTAATAAACTGGAAGTATCATTGATAGAAGAGCTCAAAAAAAATGAAGACATTCATTACTATGGTGAAACTTATACCCATATAGAGTTTAAATTGAAGGATAATACAACCATCCAACAATTACGAGAACAAACTAAAATACTAACCAACCAGATTGAGTTGGAGGAATACCAAGTAAGGGAAAAACTTACCCAAAGGATTAAGCCTTTTTCTTCAAAGATATTGGAGAATTGTAGGAAAATAGGGAAACTTGATTGGTTACTGGTGAAAGCCACCTTCGCAAAGGAGATAAATGGCGTGATTCCAACTTTAATAGAAGAAGGACTAGTAATCAAAGAAGGTAGAAATCCAGTGCTTGAGAAAATCCTAGCAAAGGGATCTAAGGAGATGACTCCCATTAACTTGCAATTAAGCAGAGGAGTTACCGTTATAACAGGTGCCAATATGGGAGGAAAATCAGTGGTCCTTAAAACAGTTGGACTGTTATTGGCCCTTGCACAATATGGTTTTTTAGTTCCATGTAAGAGTTTTTCTTTCTCCCCCGTGGAATTCATTTATTATTCCCAAGGAGATGGCCAGTCTATTTATGATGGCCTCAGTACATTTGGTTGGGAAATGAACGAGATAAAAAAGGCTATTGATATAAATAAAAAGATAGGAATATATTTGATAGATGAATTGGCAAGGGGTACTAACCCCATTGAAGGTGGGGCACTGGCTTTATCAGTGGCAAGATTCCTAAATAAAAAGAGAAGCTATACAATCATGACAACACACTTTGAAGAAATGATAACCAAAGAGTTTAGACAGTTAAGGATAGTTGGGTTAGATAAACTTACACAAAGACAACTGAAAAGGGCTTTGAAAAATCAGGGTGGTTTCGAAAAAATTCAAGAGTTAATGGATTACCAGCTGGTGGATTTAGAAGAGATGGGTTTACCTAGGGAAGGAGTTAAAATAGCTGCATTATTGGGTTTACCAGAAGAAATAATTGAAGATGCTAAGCTGAATTTAAAAAGGAGGGAAGTATGATTATGGAATGCGGTTTAAACTTAGATCAAAATTTAGTGGACCGGGCAAGGGTTGCAGCTAAAAAGATAGCATATGATGTCAATGAATTCATAAGTCCTAGAACCACTGTTGCAGTGGAAAGGGCAGTGGCAAGACTTTTAGGAATAGATGGTACTGACTCAGAAGGGGTCCCTTTAGTGAACATCATAGTAGATAAATTGTATGAAGGTGGAGGATTGGGTTTAGGTGTGATGTACTGGGTGATTAACGCCTGTGAACAGCTAAACTTAAATCCACAGCAAGTAGCTGAAAAAGTTGCCACAGGAGAAATGGATATTATGGCTATTAAGACCATTGACCCAATGCAATTAAAGGATAGGATCTATGCCATAGCAGAAAATAGATTGGAATTAATAAGAAAAGCCAGGGCTAAAAGAAATGATTACATTCAAAGGTTAGAAAAAGTTAAAAAACCTGAACTTTATGTCATTGTGGCCACAGGAAACATTTATGAGGACGTAATTCAGGCAAAAACAGCTGCAAGAAATGGAGCAGATATAATTGCAGTTATAAGAACCACAGGGCAGAGTTTACTTGACTTTGTACCCTATGGGCCTACCACTGAAGGTTTTGGTGGTACCTATGCCACCCAGGAAAACTTTAAAATAATGAGAAAGGCTTTGGATGAGGTTTCTGAAGAGGTGGGTAGATATATAAAACTTGTTAATTATTGTTCAGGCCTGTGTATGCCTGAGATAGCAGCAATGGGGTCATTGGAAAGATTGGACATGATGCTTAATGATGCCCTCTATGGTATTCTTTTTAGGGATATAAATATGCAAAGGACTCTAATTGACCAAAACTTTTCAAGAATAATAAATGGGTTTGCAGGAATAGTTATTAATACCGGCGAGGATAATTACCTTACAACAGCCGATGCCATTGAGGAAGGTCATACAGTTTTAGCTTCTCAATTTATCAATGAGAGGTTAGGTTTAGATGCAGGACTGACCCCAGAACAGCTGGGTTTAGGCCATGCCTTTGAGATAAATCCTGATGTGGAAAATGGTTTGCTTTATGAGATTGCACAGGCACAATTATCACGGCAAATTTTCCCACTAAGTCCCCTTAAATATATGCCACCTACCAAATACATGACAGGCAATATCTTTAAAGGACACCTGCAAAATGGGCTGTTTAATTTAACTTCTATCCTTACAGGGCAAGGAATACAGCTTTTAGGGATGTTAACGGAAGCAATTCACACTCCCTTTATGCATGATAGGTACCTAGCCATAGAAAATGCAAAATATGTAATGAATAATGCCAGGGGATTAGGTGATGAAATAATCTATAAACCAGATGGAATTATTCAAAAAAGAGCCCAAGAGGTACTAAAAAAGGCCACATTACTATTGGAGGAAATCGCCAATATCGGGTTGTTTGCAGCATTGGAGAGAGGTTACTTTGCCAATGTAAAAAGAACTTTACATGGTGGCAAAGGTTTAAACGGTGTTATTATTAAAGATCCCAATTATCTCAATCCCTTTGCGGATATAATGAAAAGGGAAACCAAAAAGGATTAAAGTTTAAGGGGAGTGTTTATAAATGGAAGTAGACTTAACAAAGGTTAAGCCATATGGTGACACCTTAAATGATGGAGCTATCCAGTTATCTTTTACCCTACCGGTTAGCTACTGTGATGAAGCCAAAGAAGGTGCAATTCTACTTGCTAAACAAATGGGGCTAATAGAACCAAGTGTTGTACACATGCAAGATTTAGGTGAAAACTTTACCTTCTTTGTAATGTATGCTAAATGTGAAAAATCAGTGGATTTTACTAAAATTAAGGTTACTAAAATTGAGCAGGAAACCATGGATTACTACGAAATTAACCAATTTATTAAGGATAAAATTAAAAGGAAAATCACAGTGGTTGCAGCATGCACAGGTACCGACGCTCATACGGTGGGAATTGATGCAATTATGAACATGAAAGGCTATGCTGGAAAATATGGATTGGAAAGATATCCACAGATAAATGCCATAAACATGGGTTCACAGGTGCCAAATTCAGAGCTTGTGGCAAAGGCAATAGAAAGTAATGCAGATGCTATTTTAGTTTCCCAGGTGGTGACCCAAAAAAATGTACACATACCTAATCTAACTGAACTGGTTGAAATTTTAGAAGCCGAAGGAATCAGAGATAAGATAGTATTGGTGGTTGGTGGTCCAAGGATAAACCATGAATTAGCCATAGAGCTTGGCTATGACGGTGGTTTTGGAATAGGCACAACTCCACCAGATGTGGCTACATTTATCGTTAAACAGATTGTTGAAAGAAAAATTTTATAAAAGCCCTCCAACAGGGGCTTTTTTATTTTGAAAAATAGGAGGCATAATTTAAAAAACTCCGAGCAAAAAGTGGCTTTTAATAGAAAAATGATTTTTTCGGTAAACTAAAATAAGGGTTTTTATTAAAAGAAATGGTTGAATATAAACATAAAAAAGAGTAAAATAAAATATTGAGTTTATAAATACAGGAGGTAAAATAATGGCAAAGTATATTTTCGTAACTGGTGGTGTGGTTTCTTCTTTAGGTAAGGGCATTACTGCAGCTTCCCTTGGTAGACTTCTAAAGGATAGAGGACTTTCAGTAACTATACAAAAATTTGACCCATATATTAATTTAGATCCTGGTACCATGAGCCCCTATCAGCATGGAGAAGTTTTTGTTACAGACGATGGTGCGGAAACAGATTTAGATCTAGGGCACTATGAAAGGTTTGTGGATGAGAATCTAAATAAAAATAATAACGTAACAGCTGGAAAAATATACTGGTCCGTTATGAATAAAGAACGTAAAGGTGAGTATTTAGGTAAAACTGTTCAAGTTATTCCCCATATAACCAATGAAATCAAAGAGCGGATTAAAAGGGCTGTAGAACAAAATAACGCCGACGTTGTTATTACTGAAATTGGTGGAACTGTGGGTGACATTGAAAGTTTACCTTTCATTGAAGCCATAAGACAAATGAAAAATGAAGTTGGGCGAGAAAATGTAGCCTATATCCATGTAACCTTAATTCCATACTTACCAAAATCAGGGGAGCTTAAAACAAAGCCAACCCAGCATAGTGTTAAAGAGCTAAGGTCCATTGGGATACAGCCCGATATAATTGTATGTCGTACAAGTTTCCCATTGGATGAAGAAATTAAAGAAAAAATAGCCCTATTCTGTGACATAAAAAAGGAAGAAGTAATAGAAAATGGCGATGTGGAAACCATATATGAGGTGCCATTGTTCTTGGAAAAACAGGGTTTTGCTGATTTGTTGATTAAAAAGCTAAATATAAAGTCTAGCCACCTTCCAAACTTATCCCAATGGGAAGAGATGGTTAATAGAATTAAAAACTTAAATAAAAAAGTTAACATAGCTCTGGTGGGAAAATATGTGGAACTTCATGATGCTTACTTAAGTGTAGCAGAAGCTTTGAGTCATGCTGGAATATTCCATGACCATGAAGTTGAAATAAAATGGGTACAAGCTGAAGACTTAGAATGTGATGGATATAACTTAGAACAAGAATTTGCTGACATTGATGGTATCCTAATACCTGGTGGTTTTGGTGATAGGGGTGTTGAAGGAAAAATTAAGGCAATAAATTTTGCCAGGGTTAAAAAAGTGCCACTATTAGGTATTTGTTTAGGGATGCAATGTGTGGTGATAGAATTTGCTAGGAATGTTTGTGGCTTAAAAGATGCCCATAGCGGAGAATTTTCCGATACCCTAAATCCAGTGATTGATTTAATGCCTGAGCAAAAGGATATAGAAGATAAAGGTGGTACCATGAGACTTGGGATATATCCTTGCAAAATAGAAGAGAATAGTAAAATGTTTGAAGTATACCAAGATGAAATTATTTATGAAAGACATAGACATCGCTATGAGTTCAACAATTTTTATCGAACAGAATTAAGTGGTAAGGGTATGTTGTTTAGCGGATATTCACCCAATAGACAACTTATAGAAGCTGTGGAGATTCCTGACCATCCTTGGTTTGTGGCTGTGCAATATCATCCAGAGTTCAAATCCAGGCCATATAGATGTCACCCTCTTTTTAAAGGTTTTGTTGGTGCAGCAATTAATAAAAAAAATAATTAAGATAAGTGAAGGGTCTAATCCTTCACTTATCTTTTTAAATACTTTTTAAAATCATGCAGGAATATTGAAGGAACAGTAGAATAGTATATTTTAAGGGTAGCAAAATTCTACCTAGGGGGTGTATCATTAAAATGGAATTAAAGGATATATGCATGGAAGGGGAAAAATTTATCTCCGCATTGGGTAAATACTACCTATTAGGGGGAACAGGCAAAGAAAATAAGGGATCTCTAAAGGAAATATACCAAAGGTACCAGCACATTTTTGAATTTGAGAATATCCAGCGTCTGAAGCAAGAGTATAATGAAAACCCAACTAAGGATAAAAAGTTCCTACTGTCATTTCTTGTTCAGGGATACATAGGTAATGGCATTTACCCACTAACTGAAGAAATAGTGAAAACTGAGATGGAAATGTCAGTGACCATAAATAAAAGACCCATTTCCTTACGTTATGGAATGCTATTACTACCTGCAGAAAAAGACAGAGATAAAAGATTAGAGTTAGATGCATACCTTAGTGAGCAGCAAAATGAACTTAATCCTTTAAGGATTAAAAGGTTAGAAAAACTTAAAGATATGGCATCTGAGTTGGGATTTAAAAACTATCTAGCATTGGTAGAAGATACAATAAATGTGGATATGAAAAATCTAAAGGTTTTGGCCCAGGGTTTTTTACGAGACACTGACAGGGTATATGAAAGGCTATTAAGTAAACTTAAAAGTAATTTTTTAACTGATGATGATAAACCACTAACTAAATCAGATATAACCTATATCTTTAAATCTAATCCCTTTGATATCTATTTTCCTGAAATAGAACTCATACCATCCATTGAAGATACATTTTTTAATATGGGCATTGATATACATGACCAGCCCAACATAAACCTATCCTTTGATAGAAGAGAGGGAAAAGCTCCAAAAGCTTTTTGTTGTCCAATAAATATTCCAGATGAAATACATTTAGTCTTAAATCCAAAAGGTGGTATAGAAGATTATCAAAATTCACTTCGTGAGGCAGGTCAAAGTCAGCAATATATTCACACAAATAAGGATTTACCCTTTGAATTTAAGCGTTTAGGGGATAAATCTGTAACAGAGGGCTTTAGCTTTTTATTTCAATTGTTAACTAACAATGAACATTGGGTAAAGAGATTTTTAAATATGCCTGAAGATAAATTAGAGGGTTATAAGCTCTTTGTCAACGGCTATTATTTATACATCATTCGTAGATTTTGTGGAAAAATCATTTATGAACTTGAACTTTATAGTGGTTCAACAAATGAAAACAGTTTACGAGAAAGATATCAAGGAATTATGGAAGATGCCGTCAAGGTAAATGTTAACCCACATAATTACTTGCTGGATTTAGATTTAGGTTTTAATACTCCATATTACATAAAAGCATGGGTATTTGAAAGTTACCTAAGATCATACCTTGAATTAGAATATGGACCAGAATGGTTTAGGGAAAAGGATAGTGGAAACTTATTAAAAGAACTTTGGAAAATGGGAAAAAGCCTAACATGTGAAGAACTACTACAAAGCTTGGGTTTTAAAGACTTCACCATGGATATTTTAATAGAGCATTTCAATAAGCTTAAGGTATAGCCAGTGCTATACCTTTTGAAGTTAATTTGGATAATTAGGTATTAAGATGTTGAAAATAAAAGTGTGTACTAGCAGGAAATGTAAAATAAATGTGGAAATAATATGTAAGGATTAAGAAAATGTTAGGAGGGGATTATGTGGGGAAGAAAATTTTGGTGACCGACGATCAAGCTGGGATTAGAAAGCTTCTGATGGAGATACTTAAGCCACAGGGTTATGAAGTGTTTGAATGTGCTGATGGATTACAAGCTCTGGAGTTTTTAACTGAAAACAAAGTTGACTTAATTCTACTGGACATGAAAATGCCGCAAATGGATGGACTTACTACCCTTAAAAATATTAAAGAACGGAAAATAGATGTGAAAGTGATTTTTATGACTGCATTTGGTGAATTGAAGGTTACAAAGGACGCTGAACGTTTAGGTGCATTGGATTACATATTAAAGCCCTTTGATATACTGCAATTATTGGAATTGGTAAACAAGCATTTGAGCTAATAATAAAATAGGAGAGAATAAATTATGGAAAGAGAATTAGCACTGGAATTTGTAAGGGTTACTGAAGCAGCGGCACTGGCAGCAGCACCATATATGGGGAGAGGGGATAAAGAGGGGGCAGACAAGGCTGCGGTGGAAGCCATGAGAAAGGCATTTGATAATGTAGATATTGATGGTACTGTGGTCATAGGTGAAGGGGAAATAGATAATGCCCCAATGCTTTACATTGGGGAATCCGTCGGTAGTAAGAGGGAGCCCAAAGTGGATATTGCGGTGGACCCCATTGAAGGGACAACAATTGTTTCAAAAGGTTTGCCCAATGGCATTGCAGTATTAGCAGCTGCCAGTGAAGGATCTTTTTTACATGCCCCTGACATGTATATGGATAAATTAGCAGTGGGTCCTGGAGCCAAAGGAATAATTGATATCACAAAACCCATAGAAGAAAATATCATTAAAGTAGCTGAAGCATTGGGGAAACGTGTCCAAGACTTAACGGTGGCCATTTTAGATAAACCAAGACATAAGGAAAGAATTGAAAGTATCAGAAAGCTGGGATGTCGAATCAACATTTTCCCTGATGGGGATGTGGCAATGGCCATCGCCACAGCAACTGAAGAGCCCACAGTAGATTTACTGACGGGAATCGGCGGGGCACCTGAAGGGGTTATTGCAGCTGCAGCTCTAAAGTGCTTAGGTGGGGATATGCAAGCTATTTTAAAGCCTCGAAATGATGAAGAAATCAACAGGGCTATGGAAATGGGGATAAGCGATATAAATAATCCTTTGTCCATAGATCAATTGGCAAAGGGTGAAGATATTTTTTTTGCTGCCACAGGTATAACAGGTGGAGAGCTGTTAAAGGCTGTTAGGATAAAAAATAATATCGCACATACTCATTCTTTGGTTATGCGAGCTAAAACAGGGACTGTTAGGTATATTACAGCCATCCACCGCTTGGATAAAAAAACCAAATAAAAGGGAGGGTGTTTTAGTGAGATTTTTTTTAGACACTGCCAACTTAGATGAGATAAGAAATGTTATTAAACTAGGGATAGTGGCCGGTGTAACTACAAATCCAAGTTTGATAGCAAAAGAGGGTATTGATTTTCATCAAAGAATAAAGGATATAGCAGAAATTGTACATGGACCAATTAGTGCAGAGGTTATTTCCCTGGATTACAAAGGCATGATAGCTGAAGCCAGGACCTTGGCACAGATAGCTCCAAATATAGTAGTGAAAATTCCCATGACAAAAGAAGGTTTGATGGCTGTTAATACCTTAGCCAAAGAGAGTATTAAGACAAATGTAACATTGATTTTTTCAGTAAATCAAGCATTACTTGCGGCCAATGCTGGAGCAAATTATGTAAGTCCTTTTGTGGGTCGTTTAGATGATATAGGACATAATGGTATTGACCTTGTGAAAGAAATAGTGGAGGTTTTTGATACCTATCTTTTGGACACTGAAATAATCGCTGCAAGTTTACGCCATCCCTGCCATGTAAAAGAGGCAATGGCGGTGGGGGCACATATAGCAACTGTACCTGCAAATTTAATTGATCTTATGATAGCACACCCTATGACTGACAAAGGTATAGCAGCATTTTTAAATGACTGGGAAAATGCCATAAAATAAAAAATAAAAGTGACCTACAGGTCACTTTTTTATGTTATAATTAGTATATCACATATAGGTATTAGAGTGTACCATTCCGGGGGAGGTATTTAAGTGGAGAGAGAATTGGCATTAGAATTTGTTCGGGTTACTGAAGCAGCGGCCCTGGCATCAGCAAGGCTAATGGGGAGAGGCCTTAAGGATGATGCAGATCAAGCTGCTGTACATGCCATGAGGGCAATGTTTGACACGGTACAAATGGATGGCACTGTGGTTATAGGAGAAGGTGAAATGGACGAAGCTCCCATGTTATACATAGGGGAGAGGCTAGGAAACCAGAATGGACCCCAATTGGATGTTGCAGTGGATCCTGTGGAAGGAACAAACCTAGTCGCAAAGGGTCTACCAAATGCAATAGCAGTACTGGCAGTGGCTCCCAAGGGAAGTCTTTTACATGCCCCAGATATGTATATGGAGAAAATAGCCACTGGACCTTGGGGCAGAGGACTAATACATTTAGACAAAACCCCCACTGAGAATTTATTGTCAATATCAAAAGCCATGAAAAAGAGGGTACAAGACATTGTGGCAGTTATTTTAGACAGACCTAGACATGAAAAACTAATAGAAGAAGTACGTGAAGCTGGGGCAAGGGTAAGGCTAATATCCGACGGAGACGTGGCCGCTGCAATTTCCACGGGGTACTTAAAATCAGGTGTTGATATTCTGTTCGGTATAGGTGGGGCACCAGAGGGAGTGCTTGCTGCTGCAGCCTTAAGGTGTTTAGGGGGAGAAATGCAAGGGCGATTGGTAATAGAAAACCAAGGGCAAATCGAAAGACTGAACACAATGAATATAAAAGATCCTAATAAAATTTTTACCATAAGGGATTTAGCAGGGACTGACGATGTGATTTTTTCCGCCACAGGTATCACCGACGGTGACCTATTAGAAGGGGTCAGGTTTATGGGTAAGGTGGCCACAACTCAAAGCATAGTGATGCGTGCAAAAACAGGGACGATCCGAACAGTGGCTACCCAACATAGTCTAGAAAATAAACCAGAGATATTTCGTAGGTTGATAGGATACTAATAATATAAAATTAATAATATGTTTATTTTCTACTAGGTAAAAGAGCCTTAAGGGCTCTTTTTTCATATATTAAGATATGTTATGATATTTTAATGAAACTAGCAAATGAAGGGTATAATAATTCCTAGTACCCATAAGGAGGATAAGGATAATGGTTTGGTTTTATTTTTTTATGAGTGCAGCTTTTATTATTTATGCTGGAATGAGTCTTTCAAAAAATGCTGATATAATAGCGGTGAAAACAGGGCTAGGGGGGGCACTAATAGGTGTGTTGCTACTTCCTGTGGTAACATCCCTACCAGAAATTGTAACAAGCGCCCAAGCTGCCATTATAAATAACCCCGATATAGCTGTGGGAAATGTTTTCGGTAGCAATATGTTTAATATTGTTATCATAGCAGTGGTTGATTTGGTACAAGGTAGTGGACCGTTACTTATTCATGTGAAACTGGGGCATATATTAACAGCGGGGATAGGAATATTACTAGCGGCCCTTTCAGTTATATTTATTTTGGCTAAACTAGATATTTCTTTGTTTGGAATAGGTTTGGATTCAATAATTTTGGTGGCTGTGTACTTAGCTGGGATCAGGCTGATTTTGAGGTATAACAGAAGGAACAATGAAGAGGAAAATGATGGTGAAACCTATGCTGAAACCACATTAGCCAAAGGGATTTTTGGGTTTGTGGTATCTGGTGTGATTATAGTTTTTGCAGGAAGGGTTTTGGCTAACTCTGGAAATGAAATCGCTGAAATCACTGGTCTAGGTGGTAGCTTCGTTGGATCTTTTTTAATAGCAATCACCACATCTTTACCTGAATTGGTGGCAACTTTTACTGCTGCTAAAATGGGAGCATTCGATATGGCCATCGGTAATATATTAGGGGCAAATGTTATGAATATCCTTATTATTTTTATAACTGACTTATTTTTTGTAGGAAGACCCGTTCTAACTGTAATATCTCAAGAAAATGCCATAGCTGGAATGGCAGCCATTTGTCTGACTGCCATTGCAGTAATAGGTATAATTTATAGAAGTAAAAAGAGTGTTTTTACCCTAGGGTTCGATAGCTGGAGCATAATTATTGGTTATTTTATGGCAGCACTTTTACTGTTTAAACTAGGGGTATCCATGTAAAAATTGGCAATATATGAATAATAATCAATTAGAGGGATAGAATAACACTGGGTTTGGTAATAAAAAAATTAAGAGGTGATTTTGATATGGATAGGCTCAGCTCACTGTTCCTAGCCACTCTAATGGGGGGAGTAATTCTCCTAACAGGTAGTGTTGGAGCAGCCCTGGGGCATCCGGTAGCAGAAGTAGCCATGCCAGATTATTATTTTTACTGGTCAGACCAACTAGTTTTATTGAGAGGTGACAATGGTATAGATGAAGGTTTCACCTTATCACAAATCATAGAGGAGGAAGAGAAATCTGATGTAAAAATAATTGAACATGTTGTTGTAAGTGGGGATACAATTAGATCCATTGCAAGGGAAAACAATATTAGTGAATCAACCATTTTAAATAACAACAACATTTCAAACCCTAATCTTATAGTCTTAGGACAGAAATTAACCTTTCCATCAATTGATGGGATAATATATCAAGTAAAACGTGGTGATACACTATCACAAATAGCAAGAACCTACCAAACTACCGTTGAGGAAATTCTTTCGGTTAATGAAGTTGCCGTAACAGAAATGCCAGTAGGTACTACATTGATACTTCCAAATGCTAAACCCATTATAGTTCAAAGAAACACAGTTTCAAGAAGTTCAAATGTAGCTACCACCAGCACAAGCTCTAGTTTGAGAGGTTTATTATGGCCTGTGAATGGTGTTATTACATCAACCTATGGGTGGCGACGCAACCCAATGAATAGAAGTGAGACCCAATTTCACTCAGGTCTGGATATTGGGGCATCACGGGGAACACCTATCCGTGCAGCAACTGCGGGAGAGGTTGTACTAAGTGGCTGGCAAAGTGGTTATGGATACACAGTTATATTAAAACATGGGAATGATTATACTCTATATGCCCATGCAAGCTCACTAACTGTAAAGAAAGGTCAGTGGGTAAGTGCAGGGCAAGAAATAGCAAGGGTAGGTGCCACAGGAAATGCTACCGGACCGCACCTTCACTTTGAAGTTAGAGTAAGAAGTAACAGTTCCCAAAATACTGTGAATCCTATAAACTATCTATCAGTACGATAAAAAAAGGAGCACATTTGTGCTCCTTTTCAATTTTAAACATTTCTAAGCTTCATGTTGTGGATGGTCTTCTTTACTACCCTCTCCATCTTCTTTAACACTGCCCCAATACCAAACTGATACAAAACCTATGGAAAACAATAAAATGTTTAGTAAAGTAATTGAACTTGGGAGCATCCCCCTGGCTGAGCCCAGTATAAGGCCGGCAAAGAAGAAAGAAACAAAGGCCTTATATCTATCATAGAGTTTCCCCAAAAGATTTAACAGCAAAAATATACCTATTATATTACCTATACCAAAAATCAGAAGATTATAAAATTCTAATTCTCTTATGGAAAATAAAATTGTATCGTAAATACCTAGCAAAATCAAAATAGAATTTCCAGGAACACCAGGTATGATCATGGCAGCACTGGCAAAGGCACCACCTATAAGAAGAATCCTCCAATCCACTGAACCTACATTGACAGATAAACCTATGGGGTCAACCATCACTGCAAATCCAGTTATAAAACCTAAAAGCAGCAATATAAATCTAGGTTTTGTTATGGTTGGATGTTCCTTTAGTACAGGTTTGACAGATGCCATAAGACAACCCAATAAAAATGCCACCGTGGCATCCCTGTGATTTTCAAAAAATAGGGAAAAGCTCATACCACCGGCATAAATACCAATAAGCATTCCTAATACTAATGGGATATAGGGCTTTAATTTTAACTTTAGAATATCTTTGACCAAGTTTTCATAAAGACCTAAAACTAAAAAAACCGTTCCGCCACTCATACCAGGTAGCACAATTATAAAACCAAGTATAATACCTTTCAAAAAAAGACCCATAATTTCCTCCCTATTTGGTTACATATTCTACATAATTTTAAGCTATAATTAAGGTTACTTATGAAATGCTAAGGGGCATTTAGAGAATAAAAGAATTTTTTTAAATTAATCATTCAAAGGTTTTCAGCATTTAGTTAAAATCTATATCTTACTATAACCTATAATATATCAAATCATGATAATTGGGAAATAAAATCTGACTAATAAATATAAACTATATCTAAACAAATAGCAAAAACACGGAGTATCATAGCTTGACTATCCAAAGTGAATTTGCTATAATTCATTTATTGTCAAGAAATGTGAAAGAGGTGAATCTGACGTGAAGCAAGCTATTCATCCAGAATACAAAAAAACTACAATAACCTGCGCTTGTGGAGAGGTAATTGAAACCCGTTCCACCAAAGACGAAGTGAGAGTAGAGATTTGCTCAAAATGTCATCCGTTTTATACTGGAAAGCAAAAGTTCATTGATGCTGGTGGCCGTGTTGACAAATTCCGTCGTAAATACGGTAGGTAGTTTTAATTGCAGAGCCCTCAAGGCTCTGCTTTTTAAATGAAGGGAATTTAGGTGATATTAAGCAAGGGAGAGGGTATTTGTGCATATTATTAAAGATATGGGCTGGATAGAAGTTATAACTGGTAGTATGTTTTCAGGAAAAAGTGAGGAGTTAATTCGTAGGGTTAAAAGAGCCCGCTATGGGAAGAAAAAAACCATAGTTTTTAAACCAGAAATTGATGACAGATATTGCGTAAATAGTGTTGTTTCCCACAATGGGGGACAAGTTAATGCCATAAATATTTCTAAAGCTAGGGAAATATATCAGTATATAACAGACGAGATAGAAGTTATAGCCATAGATGAAGTCCAATTTTTGGATGATGAAGTTATAGATGTCTGCAAGGAACTTGCAAACAAAGGGAAAAGGGTTATAACTGCAGGATTAGACACAGATTTTAGAGGGGAGCCCTTTGGCTGCACTCACATACTAATGGCCATAGCTGAGTATGTTGATAAGCTTCAAGCAATATGTGTGGTTTGCGGAAATCCAGCCAGCAAAACTCAAAGATTGATTGAGGGAAGGCCTGCTTCTGAAAGTGATCCAATTATCTTAGTTGGAGCAATTGAATCTTATGAAGCACGTTGTAGAAGATGTCATGTTGTTCCTAAATAAAAAGGGGTGAAAAAATGGCTGAAAAGCAAAGCTTTGCTGTGGGAGGTCAAGCTTTATTAGAGGGTGTTATGTTTAAAGGTCAAGATAAAATTGCCATGGCAGTTAGAAAGCCCAGCGGAAGCATCCACGTTGAAAGTCATAAAATAAACTCCTTGGCGAACCGTAACAAAATATTCACATTGCCTATTATTCGAGGAGCATTTAACTTAGTGGACGCAATGAAGCTAGGGGTAGAAATGCTAACACTCTCTGCCAACATTAGTGAAGGAGAACAGGGGGAAGAAATAGGCAAAAAAGAGCTTTTCTTTGCTGTAACCTTTGCAGTTGCAGCTGCCATAGGTCTATTTTTTGTGGCACCCACTTTGATAGTTGAATTTATTCAATGGGTTTTAAGCACAGAAGTAATTTTCCGAAATCTACTAGAGGGTTTCATAAGGCTTATGATTTTTCTAGGATATGTGGTGATAATATCTAAGCTTAAAGAGATTTTCAGGGTATTTCAATATCATGGTGCTGAACACATGGTTGTTCACTGCTTTGAGAACAATGAAGAATTAACTGTAAAAAATGTATCCAAATGTTCCCCTTTGCACAAAAGATGTGGTACATCTTTTTTACTGCTGGTAATGGTTATCAGTGTTGTGGTTTTTTCACTTATTCCTTGGATGTCATTGATTCCCAGGATTTTATTGAGAATAGCTGTGGTTCCCTTAATTGCAGGTATTGCCTTTGAGGTAACAAGGTTAGCTGGGAGAAGTCAATCTTTACTGATTAAGGTACTAATGTACCCTGGGCTAATGCTTCAAAAATTGACCACAAGACAACCTGATGAAGGACAGATTGAAGTTGCAATTGCCGCATTAAATGCTGTATTGGGAAATAACTTAACTTGCGAAATTGACACAGATAATGGTTATATATATAATGAGAATGAAATTGCCTGTAAAGAAGAGGTGTAAAAAATGTTAGATAAATTAAAGGCCATTGAGGATAAGTTCTTAGAGCTGGAAAAGATGATTTCTGATCCAGAGATCATTACCAAAAATCAACAACAGTGGAGAAAATATACTAAGGAACATGCTGATTTAACCCCAGTGGTAAATACCTATAGGGAATATAAATCTGTTGTGGAGTCGTATCAAGAGGCCAAAGACATTATTTATAGTAAATTAGATGCTGAATTGGTTGAATTAGCCAAGGAAGAACTACCTGAGCTTGAGGAAAGAAAAGAAAAATTAGAGGATAGCCTGAAGATTCTTCTTTTACCTAAAGACCCCAATGACTCTAAAAACGTAATTATGGAAATAAGGGGAAGTGCAGGGGGAGATGAAGCTGCCCTTTTTGCTACCGAGGTCTTTAAAATGTACACTAGGTATGCAGAATCAAAGGGTTGGAAAACTGAAATAATGGACTCCCATTACACTGACATTGGTGGAATTAAGGAAGTGGTTTTCGTTATAGAAGGTGATGGTGCTTATAGTCAACTGAAATACGAAAGTGGGGTTCATCGTGTTCAAAGGATTCCAGCCACTGAATCTGGTGGTAGGATCCATACTTCAACCATAACCGTAGCAGTGTTACCAGAAGCCGAAGATGTTGAGGTTGAGATAAATCAAAATGAATTAAGGATAGATACTTTCTGTTCATCAGGACCTGGGGGCCAAAGTGTAAACACCACACAATCCGCTGTAAGGATTACACATATACCAACAGGTATTGTGGTATCAATGCAAGATGAGAAGTCGCAGCTAAAAAATAAAGACAAGGCAATGAGGGTTTTAAGGGCTAGACTTTTAGAAAAGTATGAAGAAGAGCAACGTTCTGAGTTAGCTGAATCTAGAAAAAGTCAAGTTGGAACAGGTGACAGAAGTGAGAGGATCAGAACATATAACTACCCACAAAGTAGAGTTACAGATCATAGAATTGGCTTGACACTTCACAAATTAGATCAAGTTTTAGGTGGGGATTTAGATGAGGTGATTGAAGCACTTATCACCGCAGATCAAATGGAAAAGTTAAAGAAGGTTGAATAATATGTTTAACACAATAAAAGAAGCCTGTTTATGGGCTTCTTCTTATCTAAAGGAAAATAATATTGAAAATCCCTATTTGGAAGGGCAACTTCTACTTAAATACTTGCTAGGTACAACCCTCACATATCTTCGTATAAATGATGATAAAACCCTAACCACCGAGGAAAAAGCCAAATACAGAATATGGGTCGAAAAAAGGGGTTCAAAAACTCCCTTTGCGTATATTATTAATGAAAAAGAATTTATGGGCCTAAATCTATATGTGGATGAAAGGGTTTTAATACCAAGACCGGACACAGAAACCTTGGTGGAATGGGCATTGTCATACCTAGAGATTCAAGAGTGTTTAAGCACAGTGGCAGATATTGGAACAGGAAGCGGTGCCATAGCACTGAGCATTGCAAAGTTTGGGAATGTGGAAATGGTATATTCCATTGACTTATCAGAAAAAAGCTTAGAAGTCTGTGCTATAAATAGGCAAAAACATCAATTGGATCAAAAAGTTACTCTTTTACAAGGGGATTTACTAATTCCTTTGAAAAAAGAGGGTCTTAAAGTGGACCTAATCCTAGCCAACCTCCCTTATATACCAGAGAACCAATTTAATTCTTTGCAAATTGATGTCAAAGAATACGAACCATATGATGCTTTGATAGGAGGTAGCACTGGTTTAGAAATCTATGATAAGCTTTTAGATCAATTGGGTGGCACACTAAAGGAAAATGGGGCAATTGCCATAGAAATTGCCTTTGATCAAGGAACAATGGCTATGAACATGTTGAAACAAAGGGGATTTTTAAAAACCTATATACTAAGGGACTTGTCAGGACAACCTAGGGTTGTTGTGGGTGAGGGTTATCTCACCTAACAACTCTAGTTTTTTTTATTTTTTTTTATAATATA